>CAITYI010000317.1 GCA_903896585.1 uncultured bacterium | reverse complement strand
TAGCACGCTAAGCTCACCCGCTTGGTTCCAAGTGGCATTCATATCGGCTTGGAGAAGGTAAGAAAAAAGCCACCAGGTGGTTAAACCTAGTGGCCTTTTAAGGGGTCTTGGTGGGCTGGCGTCCATTGAAGGATGTCCTGCAACCCGCATGAACGCTAGGTTTTGGCATTTTCAACATGATTTTGTTCCCCGGTTTGTTCCCCGGTTTCGCCTTTGATACCCCGGTTTTAGATCACCTTTTGCAGGTTATCCCGAAAATTGGGGGAACGCGATAAATCAAAGGGAACCAGTCGGTTTTCAACAACAACGCGCCAGACTTTTGATGCCCCCCTACCGCAAAGGCTCCAGCAGGCCAAAAGCGGGTACTGCGGTTTGCATAGTGCTTACTCAAGAGCGGTCATTCGCTGCCAAGGAACGGATGACAGCTTTATGGTGACCACCCCATAAAAGCAAGTACCCGCCATCGGCAGGCAGGAGACTTTCAAGAATGACTGCCTGCGGGAAACCAAATCCATCAACATTTGGCAAGTATGCAGCGATTTCCTCCTCGGTGCACTGTGTGGGCCGTGGCTCGTTCAGGGAATCTAAAACAATCAAATCTTCACCCTCATTTGCTAGATAGCCGACGATGGGCAGGACCGCAGTCAAATCAGTCGCAGGCGACGCCAATAGTTGTGGTCTAAAATATTTTAGCCGTTCCCACAAAGTCACAACCAACTGTGGGCCTAAACTCCACGTTGTCAAACTCCAGCTCGGTTACGGGCTAGAAATTCCGAACGCCACGATTCGCGAGCCGCTACTGAAAACATGAAAAATATACTCAAACAATTTGCCCCGCCTATTTTCTTGAATTTTCTTCGAAAGCTTATAGCCAAAAACCAAAGCAACCAATACTCGAATTCAAATTTCCTCGCTTGGTGGAAGAAATTTAAATCAAACTCAAAACTTGATTCTGATGTCATTGAAATGGTTGACGCCTTTACCAAATCGGCCGCATTTGACGGAATGTCTAGGTACTGGAACTACCTAAATAAGAAGAATTTGGAACAGTTATCAGAGGTTGGGTTCGGAAATTTTAAGCAGACAATATCAGCCAACTATTACACTTGGATAAATGGTATATCTGGTACGTTGGGTGCGAATCTTATAAAGGATGCGCATTTGTATACACGCGCCGTCCCGATTAGCGAAATAACAAAAATACATGATTATTTTGATATCGAGCAGTCTGTGCTCTTTAACACGATGACATGCTTGCTCTACAGCTATATTGAGAAACAATACCCCGAACTCATCGGTTTCTGCGAGGAGAGCACTATTGGGAATGCGCCGAGCATCGAAATAGATGGCAGACAGGTCTCGCAAGATGCATTAAATTCGGCAATTGAATATGCAAGCATTGTGCGAGGTCGAGGTAAACATCCTTCTTCTGTTCTAGAGATCGGCGCTGGGTCTGGGCGTGATGCAGAGTTTTTCCTGCGTAAAGAAGTCGGGAACAAACATGTAATCTGTGACATTGTGCCTGCGCTGTTTATTTCTCAAAAGTATCTTTCAGAAGTATTTAAGGACAGGAAGATTTTTAAGTTCAGAGAGTTCACTAGCTTTGCAGAAGTAGCTAGAGAGTTCAACAATTGTGAAATTGCTTTTGTGATGCCGCACCAACTACGTCTATTACCAGAAAAATACTTTGATACCTGTCTTGCAATCGACTGTCTTCATGAAATGAGGGAAGACCAGATATCCGAATATTTCTCGGCAGGGGACAGACTAGCAGATTATTTTTATTTCAAAGCCTGGAACAAGACCACAGTTCCATTCGATGGCATAACTTTAACTAAGAGCAAGTATCGAACCCCCAGCAATTGGCAGAATATCTTCTTACGGGATTGCTACATTCCATCAGAATTTTTTGAAGCCATGTACAGATGCAATTGAACGGTGGAACAAGTTGGTAATTGGCCCATTGCCGTTGCAATAATCCTCGAAATACGCGCCACGTTGGTAACAATTGGGTGATTGTATAGAAGTCAGGCATGGAGCCGGACACCGGGTTGGCGAATGTCGGCCAAGGCTGGCATATGCGAAGTATGTGAACGACTCCTGACCGGCAATACATCGGGGCTACCTGAAAGCGGTCGAAGGTCAATACCCGTTTTCGCTGCTTTGCAGACGATCCGACAATCAGCTCAAAGTTTGCAGTTTATCCGCCTATCAATTCCCGCAACGGCCCAAACTTCGCCATGATCCCGGCAAACGACTGATTCACCAGCGCATCATGC
>CAITYI010000316.1 GCA_903896585.1 uncultured bacterium | reverse complement strand
TATAAAAAGTTGGCACGTCGGCTCGCGGCTGCCATTGCGATTGTCGTTTTGTGCTTGATCCCATCACTGGGGTTGTACGCGATCACCGGCGAGGCTGCCGCTACCTGGGCGACTGTCGCAGGCATTGCAGGTGTCGCAGCGGTGGTATCCGGCGGTCGACAGGTCGCAATCCTGAGCTCGCTGATCATGGCACTGATCACCCCGTTAGCGATCGTCGCAGGATCTGTGCCCATTGCTGGGGCGGCACTCATGGCGCTCATGTGTCTGATGGTGGGACACATGTCCCGGTTTGGATTGAATCGTGCGACATTACTGGTGCCCGTGTTCATGGCCTGGATGATTATTCAGCCCCCGGTTTGGGGAGCACAAAAATTATTGGACCGAACCGATGGCACCTACCTCGCATGGATGACACTTTTCTTCCTCATCGGAGCACTTGTGCCGGTACTTGTACTGAGCCTGGTCATGCGGAAAATCCACCTTCCAACCCCATCCCCAGTCACACATGCATCTCGGGAAGCCATTCGGTACACCGTAACGATCACGGTACTCACCACCGCGACCACCTTCTGGGTTCTCGACCACCCCAAACAGGTTGCCGGGGCGTGGGTCATCTCCACGATCTTGGTCCTCGCACAGGTGGGTGAAGTCGGAACACTTCGGCGCACAGTCCCGCGGGTCGTTGGAACCCTGCTCGGCATGCTCATCGTTGGCGTGATCGTGCTCGAAGTGAATTCCATGGTGGTGCTGTATGTGATCGGTCTCGTGTTCGGAGTCGCCGCCATCACGGCAAAATTCAGCCCGCATTACTGGATTTACATGACACTCATCACGCCGACCGTCGTGTGCTTAGGCGCCTCATCGAGCAGCCAATTGGGTTCGCTAGGAACCCAACGGCTCCTTGACACTTTGGCCGGCGCGGGGTTGGTGTTGATCGCTGCGGGTCTGACAATCGGTTACTCACGAGTGACTCAACGACTCGAAGGAACACCAAAAGGTGCTACCACCGACATGAAAGTGTAGGCGCCAACGTGAGCAACCATATTCTCCAAGGCCTCGCAATGAGAAGCCTCTGTCACGGAGTACTTGTGCAATGACTATAAAGATTCGCGCAGCATGCGGTAATTACCCAAGGTATTGGGCTTAACCCGCTCAAGTCCGAGGAACTCGGCAACGCCTTCGTCATAAGACTGTAGGAGTTGCTCATAAACTTCATGGCCAACGGGAGTGTCATCGATTTCCACAAAACCGTGCCGGCCAAAAAACTCTTTCATGAAAGTTAAACAGAACACCCGCTTAATTCCCAGTTCGCGGGCATTGGTTAACAGTTGTTCCAGAACTTGGGAACCAATTCCGTGCCGAGCTTGATCAGGACGCACCGCCAAGGTGCGGACCTCAGCCAGGTCCTCCCACATCACGTGCAGGGCACCGCAACCAATCACGGTGCCATCGATTTCAGCAACAACAAACTCCTGCAGTTGCTCGAAAATGGTGACGGTTGCCTTGGACAGCAGGCTGCCATCCACCGAATACACATCAATGAGATCCCGGATCGCGCGAACATCGGTTGTCTTAGCGGGACGAATGGCAAGGGTCACGGGACATCACGCTCCGGCTTGACCAGGGGGAACAACACGGTCTCCCGGATACCTAACCCGGTGAGCGCCATGAGAAGTCGGTCCACACCCAGACCCACTCCACCCGAAGGTGGCATGCCGTGCTCGAGCGCGCGCAAGAAATCTTCATCAAGAGTCATGGCTTCTTTGTCACCTTTGGAGCCGAGCTTGGCTTGCTCGATTAACCGCTCACGTTGAATCACCGGGTCAACGAGTTCGGAATAGCCCGTGGCAAGTTCAAAACCGTCTACATACAGATCCCACTTCTCGACAACACCTTTCCGGTCACGGTGATCGCGGGTGAGCGGTGAGGTGTCCACCGGGAAATGCATGACAAAAGTGGGACCGCTGAAGGTCGAAATCACATGGTGCTCAAAGAGTTCCTCAACCAATTTTCCGTTAACCGCACTCGGCGAATACTTGATGTCCGCCACCTGACACAACTCTTCCAATGTCTGGCGCAGAGTGCTCGGGGTGATCTCGTGATTGACCGCCTTGGATAGTTCACCGTACAGATCAATTTGCGGCCACACACCCGAGAGATCGTGTTCGCTGCCGTCGAAGTGGGTGACGGTCAGCGAGCCGGTGACAGCGAGTGCCGCCTCTTGGATCAACTCGCGCGTGACGGTGGCCATGACCTGGTAGTCAGCGAATGCCTGATAAAACTCCAACATGGCGAACTCGGGCGAGTGGGTTGAATCCGATCCTTCATTGCGAAAGTTGCGGTTGATTTCGAATACCCGTTCCAACCCGCCGACAACAGCACGTTTGAGGAATAGCTCAGGAGCAACCCGCAAAAACAATTCAATGCCGAATGCATTGGAACTCGTGATGAACGGACGGGCCGTTGCCCCACCCGGTTGAGTCTGCAACATGGGTGTTTCGATCTCTAGGTAGTCACGACTTTCAAGTGACCTGCGTAATGCGGCAACGGTCTTCACGCGGGTGCGGGCCATTTCCTGGGCCTGCGGACGCATGATCAAGTCAACATAACGTTGACGAACCCGACTTTCCTCACTCATGTCTTTATGGGCCACCGGCAGCGGGCGCAGGGCCTTCGCCGCCATCTGCCAGGTGTTCACCATGACCGAGAGTTCACCACGTTTGGATGTGATCACTTCACCGTGCACAAAAATATAGTCGCCCAGATCAACAAGGGCTTTCCAGTCCGCAAGGGAATCCTCGCCTACCTCGGCGAGGGAGACCATGGCTTGAATGGAGTCGCCATTGCCCGCTGTCAACGTGGCGAAACACAACTTGCCCGTATTGCGGCTGAAAATCACCCGGCCCGCAATCCCGACCATGACCCCCGTGGACTGCTCCGCTTCGAGGTGGCCGTACTCGGCACGGACCGCTGAAATAGTTGTGTCGATGGGGAGAGTTACCGGATACGCCTGCAGTCCGCGCTTGAGCAGTTCGGCTCGCTTGTCCATGCGGATCTGAACCTGCTCGGGAATATCTACTGCATCGGTCACAGTTGGCAAGGTTATTAGGTGAATCCCGTTCTTCGCTAAGCGCCTAGACTCCAAGGGTGGCTTTCCCCTCCCCCCAACCAATTGATGGCGTGATCTTTGACCTCCATTCAACCCTGGCCGACCAAGGTGACCCGGCCACCTGGCTGGCGTACGCCGAACAGCTCGCGGGAGTCAGTGCACCCGACCCAGAGTCGCTGACGACAAGTTTGCATAAAATCGTGGAACATGCGCGTCTGGAGGACCCCGATCACCATCGGGATATTTCACCCGTAGCTCACCGAGAGATATTCACTCGCCTGCTGTCCGACTTCACCGAAGAACCCCTCACCACCGCGCTCTATGACACGATCACAGCCAGTTGGGTTCTCTATGAAGACTCACTCCCTGTTCTCCGCGCATTACGCGAACAAGGGGTTCGCACCGCGATCCTGTCC
>CAITYI010000315.1 GCA_903896585.1 uncultured bacterium | reverse complement strand
CGGCACCTGCCCTCTGGGTGGGCGGTATTGCCTTGATGGCCGGCAGTTTCGCGGCCAGTGGATTAGGGCACCTCACCTTCCAGTACGCCATGATCGTGGTCGGATTGTGGTTCGCGGTATTCCTTGCCGGCTCGCAAGTTCGGCATGCGCGAGTGCTCACTTCTGTCGCCACCGCAGTACTCCTCGTGGTGTGGTTCCCACTCCTCGGTGTCAGTGTTGTGATTTACGCAGCTCTCATTGGGTATTTCATTTACATCATTGCCACTAAACGTGGAAATAAGTCACTTGTCCTACCCATCGCCATCACTGTTCTGACGTTGGTGTTGACCTGGCAAAGCGTGGTCAGCACCCTTGTCTACATATTTGATATTGGCACACCGGTTGCACGTGCTGGCGCAAGTTTCGCCGGCGGTGGGATCAGCGCAGCCGCTCAGAGTGGTGTGGACACCGGGGTGCGAGCCCTCATGCCCGCTCTCGAGGTCTTGGACAGCCAAGGTGGCACCGAACAAGCCTCAGCATTCCTCGCGATTCTTGCTCTGCTGACTTTGGTGCTCGCCCTGCGTTATCTCAACCGACTCACCGGGTCAGCAACCAAAACTGCACTGGCATTTGCACCCGTTGCTCTCGTAGGTGCTTATGCACTCGCTCTGCAAGTTCTTGGCACCTGGTACTCGGGCTCAGGCCCCAATTACGGCGCCCTGAAAATGACGTTCTTCATTGTGATTCTCACCATCACCGTCACCACTCCATTTGCTGTAATGGAACTCGACCGGGCCCGCACCAGCGGCCGCTTCCCCGAGTTAACTCCGGTGAGAACCGGAGCCTTAATTGGAATCGTGTTCATTCTTGCCACCGACGGTCTCCTCACCCGTGCGGTGACCTACGTCAGCCCCAATCAGTGGCCGAGCACCGAGTTGAGTCGCAACTACTGGTGGCCTGCCGAAGTCCGGGCGGTCGCCGATCAAAGTATTGCTTCAAATCCCATTGGTTGCGTCTACTTGGAGCAGGGCGATCTATTGCCAACCGTGCTTAAAGATGGTCAGCGGATGTACGCGTGCACTCGCATGTTGTCCGGGCTCTCCGGAATGGATGCATCCGCTCAGGGACTTGTTGATTTCCAACGCCGAGAGTGGTTTACCAACGAAGTGGCCTGGCTGAACGAGTACCCCAACTTGATTGAACTTCCTCCTGAGGTGCGGGCCAAGCAGCTCATTTTGATCTCAGGAAATAATGACGTCACCGGTCTAGAAACTATCGATGTCCTCTTGCAGCGCTATAAGCCTGAATGGGCACAGTAAAGTCGCCCCTCGTGAGTCGGATTTTGGTAGTACTCCCCAGCCTCAATGAAGGCGTGACCATCAGTGCCCTTGTTACCGAAGCCACCGAGGCGTGCTCCTCAATTAATGCTGAGCTTAAGTTCCTCGTGGCAGATGACTCCCAAGGCAGTGATCAAGCCCTCAACGAATTAGCGGCTCGGGACTCGCGAGTTAGGCTCTTTATTCCCACCTCCCGATTGGGTCACCAGCGCGGGCTCACCGCAGCCCTGCGCAGTGTTCGCGAGGAACTCCCAGAGTTTGATGTAGTGGTAACAATGGATGCAGACGGCGAAGATCGGCCGCAGGACATTCCTCGTTTGGTGCAACCCGTGTTAACGCAATCGGTTGACCTCGCACGGGCAAAGCGCGGTAAGCGGGACGTACATCAATCTTTCAATCTTGGGTACTTGACCTACCGGGCGCTCTTTCGCACTTTGACCGGAATGAAAATCACCAGTGGTAATTTCGCAGCCGCTCGCGGTAGTTGGTGGCATGCTGAAATTCAATCCAATATTTGGAATCTCACTTTCAGTGGAACACTCGCCAGCATCAGTGGCCGAGTAGTGGATATCCCCTGTGATCGCGATGCCAGGCGTGAGGGTAAGTCCCGCATGAACTTCTCAGCTCTCATTGGTTACGGGCTTATGTTTGCGCTGCCGTTTTCACTCAAAATCGCGGTGAGAGCTGCCGTGGTCACTGCCGTTGCGAGTGTTCTCGCCGTGGTCATGATTTTCACCGTTGTTGCATTGCGATTGTTCACAGAAACATCGACCCCGGGTTGGACCACCACCGTGGCCTTTGGAGCGGCAGGTGTTGTGTTGATTGCCTTCGTTGCTCTCACCAGT
>CAITYI010000314.1 GCA_903896585.1 uncultured bacterium | reverse complement strand
GGAGCTCCTTTCATCACTGGCATGGAAGGGCATCAGCGGTTTCCCACTGTCCCACCCACCAGCTGACACATGACCGTGTTCACCTGACCGTACTTACCTGACCGTACTTACCTGACCGCGCTCACCAACCATTACCGGTTCAACAATGAGAAGGAAGAATCATCATGGATATTGTGATTGGCATTCAACACACATCTCGGGATATCTCACTGGAGTCTGAGGAAACACCCGAGGAAATCACGCAAAAAGTCACTCAAGCACTCGCAGCCGGTGGAGTCTTGACCCTGACCGACGCTAAGGGTCGCACGGTGATTGTTCCATCAGAAAAAATCGCCTACATTGATTTGAGTCCGGTAGCCGGTCGCAGGGTGGGTTTTGGGAGCCCCGCCTAGGTGCTACTCGCACACTGAGAGAAATAGTGGCGACGTAGATCAGGCAGCAAGTCCGAGATCTGCCATGCGTCGCGAGTGATTGTCGGTTAACCGAGCGAGCATTCTTCCGATCTCAGCCAAGTCGGCACCTGGACGATCAACGCCACCGATGATTAACGTACTAAGGGCATCTCGTTCGGCAGCGACCCGTTGTGCTTGAGAGAGTGCTTCACCGACCAAGCGTCTGCCCCATAGGGCGAGCCGACCGGCAACTTTGGGATCCTGTTCGATCCCTGCACGAATTCGCTCGACAATATACGCGGATTGGGAGAGGTCGTCACACACTTCGACAACTAATTCGCGGGTGCGCTCGTCTACATAAGACGAAATTTCTCGATAAAAGTCCAAGGCGATTCCATCTCCCACATACGCTTTCATGAGGCCTTCCAACCAGTCCACTGGCTTGGTCTTGGCGTGGAATTCTTCCAGGGTATTTCGAAATGGCTCCATGGCGATCTCCGGGTCAGCACCCAATTCAATTAATCGATTGCGCAAGGAAATGAAGTGGCGAAACTCGGTAGTTGCCAATTCCCCCATGGTCGCTTTGTCTGCGAAACTGGGTGCAAGAACCGAGTCTGCCGCCAAACGTTCAAAGGCGGTGATCTCAGATACGGCGAGAACGGCAAGCAGGTCAATAACGGCGTCTCGATACTCCGCACGCTCGATGATTTCGGACTCGGTTGATGCTAAACCGGATGGATCGATACTGGTCATGGTGGGCTAAGGCTACCGGGGTACCATGAAATCAATGAGCCATTCGCTCAGGTTCCCCGAAGCGGGATTCACCCTGCCTCATTATCACTGGAGTTCCACTGTCAACTGACCTTGATTCTCAGCCCACGGAGACGACTTCCGAGTACGTCAAGGCTGAGCCAAAAACATTCACCGAACTTGGTGCCGATCCCCTAATTGTTTCCTCACTCGCCGCTCACGGAATCATTACCGCTTTCCCGATTCAGGAAATGTGTCTGTCCATGGCGCTTTCTGGGCGCGACATTATTGGCCAGGCTAAAACCGGAACGGGCAAAACTCTGGGTTTTGGCGTTCCTCTCCTGCAGCGACTCAACCGCCCCGGTGGGATCCTGCCCCAGGCGCTAGTGATTTGCCCCACCCGCGAATTGGCATCACAGGTCGCCTCCGACTTAACCATTGCCGGTAAAGACCTCGGGGTTCGCGTTCTCGCTGTCTACGGCGGTCGCGCAATTGAGCCACAAATTGATTCCCTCAAAAAAGGGATTGACGTAATCGTTGGAACTCCCGGGCGCATCATGGACTTGGCCGGCCGTCGCGATCTTGATCTTGGGTCTGTCCGAGTGCTCGTCATGGATGAAGCAGACGAAATGTTGGACATGGGATTTCT
>CAITYI010000313.1 GCA_903896585.1 uncultured bacterium | reverse complement strand
GCCGCGCTCAAGAGAGAGGGTGTGTTTTCGCGTGTCGTTTCCTCACATGAAATATTTCATGGGTGGTATCGGCACCACTGCAGACGAAATGGTGTAACGAGTGCGTTGACCTGATGCAGGAGACTCCTTAATTCATATAAAATTTATCAACCTCACAGACCTACTGCTGGTGAAAGCAAGAACAAGTCCAAAAGTGTGGGCATCGCGAAAACTCGGAGTGGAATTTACGCCGAAGTAATTTCTGCGCGAAATGAGCTCGCAGCGTAGGTACCTAAAATTCGAACGTAGGAAGTGTAGAACGCAAGTTCTTCGAGTGCCAAGCGCAATGGACGATCCTCGGGATTTCCTTCGACATCTGCATAAAACTGCGTTGCGGAAAAACTTCCACCAAGTTGGTAGCTCTCGAGTTTGGTCATGTTCACCCCATTGGTGGCGAAACCGCCCATCGCTTTGTACAGGGCTGCTGGCACATTACGCACGCGGAAGACAAAACTCGTGATCACCGGACCCGATCCGGTCTCTGGAACAACATTGTCACGAGCCAGTGTGAGAAATCGTGTGGTGTTGTTGTGCTCGTCCTCGACATCAGATGCGAGGATGTCTAATCCATAAAGTTCAGCCGCCAGCTTGGGTGCTAGGGCAGCAACTGTTGGGTCACCCGCTTCCGCTACTTCGCGGGCAGCGCCCGCAGTGTCATCCGCCACGATCGCGCGCCAGCCATGTTCACGAATAAGTCTGCGACATTGACCCAGGGCATGGGCGTGACTGCGCACAATGCGGATGTCCTCAATGCTCGCGCCGGGCACGGCCATGAGTTGGAAGTGAATTGGCATGAAGTATTCACCGATAATGTGCAAGTCTGATTCGGGGAGGAGGTGGTGAATATCAGCAACGCGACCCGCAATGGAATTCTCCACCGGGATCATGGCTAAGTCGGCTTGGCCTTCGGTCATTGCTGCAAAGACATCTTCAAAAGTTGGGCACGGTACGGCTTCGAGGTTTGGATACACGGCACGGCAGGCGGCATCTGAGTTTGAGCCAGGCTCACCTTGGTAGGCGATCCTCGTTACGGATTCGCTCGGTTTCCCGGATGAATGGGCGGAGGCCTGCGTCATACACCGAAGCCTAGAGGCCGCCTCAAGTACGAATGAGTCCGGTTGGCGCGGCGTCACTACCGGTTCACCACAGCGTTACCACAGGTTCACCAGATGAAGGATTCCAATCCAATTTTGGAGATCGGTGATTTTCTTGGTATAAATGAGGAACGCAAAGGCGCGGAATTCATCCTCGCTTGTCGTACATATAGGGGAGAAATTCACATGACAGACAAGACATACATGCTTTATGCAGCAAGTTATGCCTCAAAAGAAGACGCAATGGCCGATCTCGCTGCCCTGAAAGACATTAAGGCAGCTGGCGAGATCCGCGATCTCACAGCCGCAATCGTCTCCAAGAATGACAAAGGCCGACTGCACGTCCACGAAACAACACACGCGGGCAAAGTTGCTGCCGGCGTTGGTGTTGTCGCCGGCGCAATCATCGGTGCTGTTTTCCCACCAGCAGGTGTAGCTGTGATTGCAGCTTCCGTTGGCGGCGCAGCCGGTGTCGGTGTTGTCGCTGGTGCAATTGGCCACTTCTCCGGTGGAATCAGCCGCAAGGACATGAAAGAACTGGGCGAATTCCTCGATGCAGGCGAAGCAGCAATGATCGCAGTTGCAGTTGATGCAATCGATACAGATATTGATGCAGCAATCTCCCGCGCAACCAAGAAGGCAAGTCGCGCAATCGACAAGGGCGATGTCAGTGCAGCGATTGAAGACCTCCAAAAAGGTCTCGACAAAGCAGTGAATATCGCTGGCGAGTAATTAAGTATTGAGTTGTGGGGTCCGGCTGTTGAGTCGTGACCCCACTCCACTCGCCCGGTCACTGAATTTTCCCGGTGCGGCAATGAATGTCGACTAACATAATCGGAATGTCGTATGGCAATCTTAAAGAGGAGTTCACGGTGAACGAGGAGCAAAAAGCCCAACTTGAAAGTTTGAGCAAGCACGCCCTGCATGGTGTTGAAGATGCCGCCGATGTCGTTGGACATGGACTTGGTGGCGCGGTAAAGGGTGTAG
>CAITYI010000312.1 GCA_903896585.1 uncultured bacterium | reverse complement strand
GTTACTTCGAAAGAGCTCGAGCGGTTCCGTCGTCCTCATCTCCTCTGTTGCGGCGATGGAATACATCGATTGCCCTCCGGAGTATGCCGCCGCGAAGGCAACGCTGCATTCCTACGCGTCGCATTGGTCGCGTGAGTTGCGGCCGGTGCGCGTCAACGTGGTGGCCCCCGGCAACATTCTTACCGAAGGTTCCGTTTGGCAGCGGCGCATGCTTGAGGATCTAACAGCGTTGGACGATTATCTTTCACGCGAAGTCACCCTTGGGCGAGTGGCCGAGCCGGAGGAGGTAGCGCGCGTGGCTGTGTTTCTGGTATCGCGCGCAGCGAGCTTTATGACAGGATCCACAGTGGTCGTGGATGGCGGACAGGTACGCCAATGGTGAGCCAACCACTCTTCGACCTAACCGGCCGCGTAGTCGTCATCACCGGCGCCGGCGGGCTGCTCGGTCAAGAGCACGCCTTGGCTGTCGGTCGCGCTGGTGGCATCCCGGTCCTCCTTGAACTCTCGCCCGAGGCTCTGGCCGCGGCGACCCACCGCCTAGATGCCGAGGCAATCTCGCACCTCGCCCTTGAAGTTGATCTCACAAGTGAGAACCAAATTGCGGGAGCTGCGGGCGAGATCAAAAAACAGTTCGGCGCTGTGTGGGGGCTGGTAAACAACGTCGCCTCCAACCCCCCGATGGGCTCGGCGGCGCAGGGCGCTGACCGGCTTGAGGCTTTTCCGCTCACCCAATGGGATCACGACATCCGGTTGGGGCTGACCAGTGCGTTTCTGTGTTCCCGCCACTTCGGCGAGCAGATGGCTGAAGCAGGTGGCGGTTCGATCATCAATGTGGCGTCCGACCTCGCTCTGATCTCACCAGACCAGCGCATGTATTCCGTAGGCCTCCCGGAGGGCGCATCCGCACCGGTGAAGCCAGTTTCCTACTCGGTGGTTAAGTCGGCGCTCCTCGGATTGACGCGGTACCTCGCCACCTACTGGAGCCCGATCCCGGTGCGCTGCAACGCGCTCGTCCCCGGTTCTGTTGGCGGCACTCAGAGCGCGGATTTAACTCGAGAACTGACCTCCCGGAGTCCGCTCGCACGACTTGCTGAACCTAGTGAGTATCAGGGGGCGCTGGTGTTCCTTCTGTCGGACGCGTCCGCCTACATGACTGGCGCCAATCTCGTGATGGACGGCGGTCGCACGGCATGGTGACGTCACCTAGCCCCGTTGTTGCGATCATTCTCGCTCGAGGGGGATCCAAGGGTATCCCTCGCAAGAACGTCATGGAATTTCACGGGCGCCCGTTGATCGCCTGGACCATCCTGCAAGTCATTGAAGCCGGAATCTCAGAGGTCTATGTGTCCACTGATGACTCCGAGATTGTGGATGTCGCAATTGGGTACGGGGCGAAGGTGATTGCGCGCCCTGCCGAACTAGCTGGCGACACCGCATCCAGCGATGAGGGAGTTGTTCACGCAATTAATGAATTGGGTCTGGCCAACGATGCCTTAGTTGTGATGCCGCAGGTCACTTCACCTCTGAGATGGGCAGCCCACATCGCTGCAGTTACCCAACTCGTCGCAGAGGGTAATTTCGAGTCTGCCTTCACCGCGAACAGGATCGATGACATTTGCGTTTGGTCACTTGGCGATAGCCCGAGATCAGTCACCTACGATTTTGAGTCACGGGCGATGCGTCAAGCTAGACCGCCAATGGTCGTGGAGAATGGTTCGGTGTATTGCACGCGGGCGGGTGCCCTTCGTCAGAGCGGGAACCGTCTGAGTGGGCGCATCGGAGTAAGCCTCATGCCGAAATGGACCATGCCCGAAATTGATGATCCCGAGGACGTTCAACTTTGCGAGGTGCTTATGGCCGCCTACGCTGACAAACTCCAATCAGATGGAAGACAAGGCACCTAGAGTGAACCAGCTGCGTTCGGCAGACACAACCACCGAAAATGAGAAGAGTTTATGAGCGCATCAGGTCGAGTTGTCTATCAAAATGGTGAATACGTGGCCGAGGCTGATGCTCGAATCTCGATCTTTGATTCAGCGCTAATGTTCGGCGACATGGTCTTTGAGATGACGCGTTCATTCAACAAGCAGCAATTCAAGCTTCGTGAACATCTTGAGAGACTAATGGCTGGCGTCAAAATCCTTCATATCCCTCTGGCTATCGGAGTCCAGGAGTTGGAGGAGATCTGCCATGAAGTTGTGAGGCGCAACGATCCAGTGTTCGCCGAGACAGATGAACACCGACTTATGATCAACATCAGCCGTGGACCACTTGGTATCTATAGCGAGATCTTTGATGG
>CAITYI010000311.1 GCA_903896585.1 uncultured bacterium | reverse complement strand
GAAGATTTCGTCTGCACTTCGGTCAGCTAATGACACCTGAAAAACAAATCGGGGTTGAACATCGCCGAAACCGGCACCATCGGCTTTTTCCTGAGTCCAGCCACTCTGTTCAAGTGAGTGAATAAGTCGTTGCGCACCTGAGAATTCTTGGTCAGGAGTGAGGTCGCTCAGCAAAACTGAAGTGTTCCCCGCTGCAATGGCCGCCTTAATTGTTTCGGCACTCCATTGCGCTAGTGGAACAGGCGGTCCCATTTTGATCTGAAAAGCACCACGGGATTTCACGTGAGAAATCAAAGCCGATGTCCATTCGCTGACATCAATCTCTGAGTGATCGAGTACCGGGCCTTCGGGAATGTACGCCAAGGATCGTTGGGGAAGTTTGGGAATCGGTCGGTAAAGGACAAGGGCCACTCCCACCAGTGTGGATTTTTCAAAGAAGCCAATTGACTCGGATTTCCACCCGACTTTGACTGCGCCCCATTCGGGTAGTTGTAAAAAGGAAACATGTGCCGGTGTGGTGTTCAGGAATTCCGAGTGAGACTCCTGACTGATTTGGCGAACAGTGATGCTCATGTGAGATCAACAACCACCGGTGCGTGATCGGAGGCGCCTTTGCCCTTACGTGCTTCCCGATCAACATAGGAATCACTCACCCGCGAAGTGAATGCGGCATTACCAAAAACTAAATCAATGCGCATGCCCCACCCGCGGTGAAATGAGCCATTGCGATAATCCCAAAACGTGAACGGCTCACCCTTGAGTGCACGAGGCATGACTTCACTCAATCCAATTGATTCAAGGTCAGACAGTGCTGCGCGCTCAGCAGGTGTCACGTGAGTGGAGTCCTTGAAAACATTGATATCCCAGACATCTGCATCTGTCGGTGCAACGTTGTAGTCACCGATAGCAGCAAACGGCAGATCAGGTTTGGCAGCCAATTCAGATTCAATCGTTGTATTCAAGGCCTTAAACCATTCCAACTTGTAGTTGTAGTGATCATGTCCAGGTTCGCGGCCGTTGGGACAATACAAACTCCACACCCGCACACCACCACACGTTGCACCAATTGCGCGCGGTTCCTGTGCACCTTCAAACTCGGGTTGATCGGTCAGTCCACGAACAACATCGGTAATTCCAACCCGACTCACAATTGCGACACCATTCCACCGACCCGTTCCGAGAGTTACGGCTTCATAGCCCAAAGCGCTAATTGGCAGGTGCGGAAAAGCTTCGTCGGTGCACTTCAACTCCTGCAAGGCCACAACATCAGGTTGAGTGCTCTCCAACCACTCCACCACCCGGTCAATGCGCGCCCCAACCGAGTTCACATTCCAGGTAGCAATCCGCACGGACGCAAGCCTATGCGCCGCTCATTCCCATCCGATTAACCCGCGCTTACAGAGTACGTAAACCAACTTCGTGGCAGGCCCGAGCAAACTGTTTGTCTTGCGTGACTACCGACTTGCAGCCGCTGATAAGTGCGCTGGCAAGGTGAATGGAGTCCAAAGTCTTGAGGTGCCGGACGGGCAGTTCTGAGGCGAGTCGGAGAACTAGGGGTCGGGGTGCCACGAGTTCGCAGCCGGCAAAGAGGTTAAGTTCCGGGGTTATTCCGGACCTCCCTTCACGGATGAGCGTCCGACTCAGTTCCACCACCGTCAGCTCGCTTGTGACCAGCGGAGTATTGCTGCTCGCGGCTATCTCGGCGAGTGCGTAAAGTTGAGCTCGGATATTGGCATGGGTCACACTCCCTACCAACACATTGGTATCGACATACGTTTTCATGGTGCGAGCTGACTTCATGGTGCTAGCCGCGGCTGTCGCGGTCTTCTCGGATGGTCTCCACAATCGACTTTTCTCCAGACCAACCCGTGGGCGGCGGTAACTCACCAAGAATCTCGCTCAACAGCCGCGAAGCTGGCGTGATCGCGTGTCGGATTTCCGGCGGGTAGGCCTGAAGTTGGTAATCCCGCAGGTACATCTCGATGGCATCTCGGATCAATACCTGCTGCGACTTCCCGGTCTCCTTGGCCAAAGAACGAAGTTGGTTGGCGAGTTCATCAGGTAATCGCAGGTTCATGCCCATGGGAAAACGGTACCATTTTCGGTACCAATTGGGTGAAACTGCCGTAATGGACACGGTTGCATGGTTCCTTGGGGGGTTTCCAAAAGGTAGAAGCTCGAGGGCAATGTGTATGTGGGGTCAGCCGAGACTCAATCTGTGGATACAGGTAACCTTCGGGGGCAGAAACCCTCCTGTCACGGATCGACCGTGACCGTTTAGTCCGAAGGAGGTGGGTTAATTCATGCGTAAATATGAAGTCATGGTCATTCTCGACCCTGAACTCGATGAAAAAACAATTGCCCCCAGCCTCGATGCATTCCTTAATGTCATCAAGGCCGATGGTGGTTCCGTTGAAAAAGTTGATCTGTGGGGCAAACGTCGCTTTGCTTACGAGATCGCTCACAAGTCTGAGGGCTACTACGCAGTCATTGAACTGACATCTAGTCCCGCGGCTGTTGCAGAGTTGGATCGTCAACTCTCCCTCAACGAAGCCGTAATGCGGACCAAGGTGCTGCGCCCAAACTGGTCAGTCGCCGAAAAGGTTAGCTAGTGGCCGCGGGGGATATCAATGTGACGGTTGTTGGCAACTTGACCAACGATCCTGAACTGCGTTTCACCCCGAGTGGTGCCGCTGTGGCCTCATTCACCGTTGCAACCAGTTCACGTTACTTGGACAAAACAACAAATGAATGGAAGGACGGGGATCCGACCTACCTTCGTTGCAGTGTCTGGCGCCAATACGCCGAGAACGTTGCCGAGTCGTTGACCAAGGGCACCAGGGTCATTGTTTCGGGCAAGTTGAAACAGCGTTCTTATGAAACTCGCGAGGGCGAGAAGCGGACGGTAATGGAAGTTGAAGTCGAAGATGTTGGTCCCGCATTGCGTTACGCAACTGCGAAGATCAATCGAGTTCAGCGCTCCGATGGTGGTTTCTCCAGTGGTGGCCAAGGCGGCGGTGGCAGTGAGCCAGCCGACGATCCCTGGGCGACCGGCGCACCCGCCGCGAACTTCGACGAACCCCCCTTCTAAATCACATTTTTCATTAATCAACAAGGAGTAATTCATGGCACGCGATAACAAGCGCCAACAACTGTTGGACAAGAACAAGATGGTCAAGGCAAAGGCCTGTGCATTTTGCAAAAAGGAAGTTAAAGGACTTGACTACAAAGATGTGAATTTGCTGCGGAAGTTCATTTCCGACCGCGGCAAGATCCGTGCGCGTCGAGTCACCGGTAACTGCACGCAACATCAGCGCGATGTAGCCATGGCCGTGAAGAATGCCCGTGAAATGGCACTTCTTCCCTACTCAGCGGCAACACGCTAAGAAAGGGAACTGACATGAAACTCATTCTTACTCAGGAAGTAAATGGCCTCGGCACACCAGGCGACATCGTGGAGGTGAAGGACGGCTACGGTCGTAATTTTCTGTTACCACGTGGTTTTGCCATTGGCTGGACCCGCGGTG
>CAITYI010000310.1 GCA_903896585.1 uncultured bacterium | reverse complement strand
TGGCAACCGTGGTGAACTTGGCCACCACCACAACCAGCAGTTGACCGCCAACAAGCCCCGTTACAGCTACAACAATGGGCAGGCCTGCAGCGATAAGTGAACCAAATGCAATCAACAAAATGATGACAGCGGCGAGTAGGCCAATTGCTTCACTGTTGTCACCTCCGGCGCCAGCGCCCTCGAGTACTGAGCCACTAGCCCCAACGGCTAAGCCACCCGTATTTGCGTTTTGAATGGTTTCACTCAATTCATTCGCTTGGGCTGCAGTCAGAGTTGTTCCACCAAGGGTCACGGTTGCGAACGCAACATCCCCTTTCTTGGAGATGGGACTGATTGCAGTATCGGTGGCTTTTGCGGCAGCTGATAAAACACTTACTTCGTTGTTAAAGTCTTTCTCAACCTGATTGATTTCTTTCACAGCACTTGGCAGTGCTCGCGCAACTGCGGCGAGCTCTTGGGGTGATGCCTTAGCCAGTTCTTTTCGCAGGTCACTAGGCAAGGAAGCGAATTTCTGAATGCCTCCAAGCGCTTTATCTACTTCCTCGAGTTGCGTGCGACTAAGGCCGGTGCTTGCAGAAGCGAAGGCTTGATCAACGGTTCTTAACCCCGCAAGCAGATCTGGGGGTAGCAGTGACAATTTCGCAATGGCAGGAAGCGCCCGCGCAATCGCAGCGAGATCACCACCATTGGCTTTTGCGAGTGGAGCAAGTTGAGCAAGTATTCGGGCAGATTCCGCTATTTCGCTGTTGGTGAGTCCTGTTGCTTTGCGCAGCTCCCGGTGGATCGCGTGCATAAGTGCTTTTTCCACCGAGATGTTGGTCGTAGTGGCACAGGAAGTGCCTAGGTTGTCCCCGTATGGATTCTGTACGCAGGTTACATAGCTAAGGCTGGCTATTTCCTTCAGTAACGGAGTAACCGCTTTCTGGGTTGTCTCTGCATCAATTGATCCCTTTTCCGGTGACCACACCACTTTGATGGTCGCGGGACTTTCCTTGCCCTTATTCAATCTTCCCAAAAGTTCTTGTGCCTTGGTGGACTGTGCTCCTGGCAGAGAAAAACTGTCATTAAAGGTTGAATTCAGCGCCCCGGCAAAGACCCCAAGGCCGACAACGACTGCGAACCACACGACCAGAGCCAGGACGGGTCGCCGGATAGCGAATCTGCTCATGAGCAAAACTTACCGATCTCGGGCATCAGGTACCCAAGCAATCTCGCTTTGCGCAAAGATGGGCACATGCAACTAGGACTTAGCCCACGTGGCGAGCAGCTTCTCAAGGATCTGGACTCATTCATGGAGTCAGAAATTTTCCCAGCCGAACCTATTTATGAGCGGCAACGGATAGAACTGATTGCAGCGGGCGAGTTGAATACTGTGCCGCCTGTTATCGAGGAATTGAAGGTCAAGGCGCGTGCTCAGGGCCTGTGGAATCTATTTCTTCCGTCACTCTCAGATGGATTGGGTGCTGTTGATTATGCCTACATTGCTGAAAAGACCGGCTGGTCCATTGACATTGCGCCTGAGGCGATCAATTGCGCGGCGCCGGACACGGGGAACATGGAGGTCCTTTCCATGTTTGGCACAGATGCCCAGAAGGAGAAGTGGCTGGTTCCATTAACCGAAGGGCGAATTCGGTCAGCATTTGCCATGACAGAACCGGATGTTGGTTCATCTGACGCCACGAATATTCAATTATCGATTACCCGTGATGGCAACGAATATGTTCTCAATGGCCGCAAGTGGTGGACCACTGGAGTCATGGATCCTCGTTGCGCGGTCATGATTGTCATGGGCAAGACCGATCCAGAGGCACGACCCCACTTGCAGCAGTCCATGATTCTCGTTCCCGTTGATTCACCCGGTGTTACTCGAATTCGAGATCTCAGTACTTTCGGCTACCAAGACCAACACGGCCATGGGGAGGTGAACTTCGACAATGTTCGCGTTCCTGCCGACAATCTCTTGGGAGAGGAGGGGAGCGGTTTTGCAATTGCCCAAGCACGCCTTGGACCCGGTCGGATTCACCATTGCATGCGGACCCTTGGAATTGCAGAGCGGGCATTAGCCATGATGATTGACCGCACCTCAAAACGTGAGGTTTTTGGTGAACCGCTCATTAATCAAGGGGTAATTCAACAGTGGATTGCCGAGTCTCGGATTGATATTGATCAGGCGCGCTTACTCACCCTCAAAGCTGCCTGGATGATCGAGCAATATGGCGCCAAAGCGGCACGAACAGAAATTGCATCTATCAAAGTTGTGGCGCCGCGTGCGGCACTCGCAGTTGTTGACCGAGCCATTCAGTCCTTTGGGGGCGGAGGAATTGGGCCGGATACCCCGCTGCCTCGCATGTATGCCGGAATTCGCTCACTTCGTTTCGCCGATGGTCCAGATGAAGTGCACCTCCGCGATATTGCGCGAAACGAGATCCGTCGAGCCCAAGCGTGAATTTAGTT
Source organism: uncultured bacterium (assembly GCA_903896585.1). Classification (GTDB taxonomy): domain Bacteria; phylum Actinomycetota; class Actinomycetes; order S36-B12; family S36-B12; genus UBA4592. The sequence continues at coordinate 9,977 of CAITYI010000310.1, read as the reverse complement.
AGCGCCCGAGCATGGTGACCGATCGAATAATCGAGGTCCGAGCAGAAGACGCCTTTGACCTAGCTGCTTTAGAGCAGTGGATGAACGGACAAGGAATTGCATTCACGGGTGAGCTTCAAGCCCAGCAATTTAAGGGTGGCGCAAGCAATCTCACCTACCTAATTTCGGATTCATCAGGGCGGCAGTGGGTCATGCGCACCCCACCACATGGCACAAAGGCGGCGAGTGCTCACGACATGGGCCGGGAGGCCCGAGTACTCACTGCGCTGGCACCCCTCCTCCCGCAGGCACCAGAAGTTATTGGTTACTGCAATGACCACGGAGTTCTAGGGCGAGAGTTTTATCTGATGGAGTACATTCCTGGAAACATCATTGCGCACAATGTCCCAGCGGACATTTGTCCTGATGCTCAGAGTGTGCGCACGCTTTGTGTGTCAATGATTGATTCACTGGCTGCGCTACACATGGTTGATATCCACCGGACCGGGTTAGTGGAATTAGATAAGGGCCCTGGCTATGTCGCTCGACAAATATCAGGTTGGTCACAAAGGTACCGAGCTGCGAGAACTCCCGATGTCCCTGACGCTGAAACCATCATGCAGTGGCTGGACACGAATCAGCCCCCCGATGTAGCCCATGTCCTCATTCACGGTGATTGGCGCTTTGACAATCTGGTCGTGAATAGCAGCGCAGAAATCATTGGGATTTTGGATTGGGAAATGGCCACCGTGGGAGATCCATGCATGGATCTTGGAGCAGCCATGGCGTACTGGGTTCAGGCAGATGACACCCCCGAATTCAAGATCCTTCGGTTACAGCCGACCGATGTTCCTGGCATGCTCACGAGATCGGAAGTGGTTCAGCGATACTCAGGATCCATGACGCCAGAGGTACAAGAGTCATTACGAAATAACTGGTTGTTTTATGAGGTCTATGGACTATTCCGACTCGCGGTAATTGTGCAGCAGATCTGGGCACGTTATTCCTCGGGTGCCACCACGAATCCACAATTCGCTGGCTATGGAGCCGTGGCATCCATGTTGATTTCCAGGGCGCAGGCACTGATTGAGGCACCCAAATCACTCAGGTAACATCTCAACATGTCACTAGATCTAGAAAAATCACAGCAGCACGTGCAGCAGGAAATCGAGACATTTTCAGATCCTGAAATTGGTTATCCCGCCAATCATTTCGCGTTTATTTCAGTCCGGGAAAGATTCTCTTTAGGTGGGGTTTCCAGCCTCGTGGAGGTTGGAGTCGGGCATGGAAGTGCGATCCCAGTATTTACCGCCGAAGGAATTCGCATGTCGGGCTTTGATATCAAGCCAGAGTTGGTGGTGGAATCGCGTGAGCGGGCTCAGGAGTTTGGTCAAGACCCGCATTCATTCATTGAAGCTGACATTGAAATACCCGACTCGTACATTGATTTAGTTGGTGCTGGCGAGTTTGATGCACTGGTGGCCATGGGCGTGCTCCCGCATGTGAAAAATACTGATGCAGTTTTGCTGAACATGTCCGGTCTGGTTCGTCCAGGGGGACATGTTGCCATCGAGTTCCGAAATAGTCTTTTCTCGCTCTTTACTTTTAATCGGTACACGCGCGAATTCATTATCGATGATCTACTGAATGGCGTATCTAGTGCAAGTCGAGAGATCATGGACAAGGCGCTTGCAGAGCGGATAGACGTTACCAAGCCAGGTCCGGCCACATCTGCGTTTCATAATCCGTTTGAAGTCGAGAAAGTATTTCAGCGATTGGGTTTCCTCGACATTGAGATAATTCCTTTTCACTATCACGCCTTCATGCCTTCACAGGAGTCCATTGATCCCCGGGAATTCCGCATGCAGTCCATGGCGCTAGAAAGTGAGGAATCAGGGTGGCGGGGTCTATTCCTGTGCTCGGCATTCTTGGTGTACGCCCGCACACCGAGCTCGTAGGTCAATTGCAGGGACACCTCAGGAACTGCCCCGAGAAGCCTCGGTGAGGTCCAAGAATCCGGCCCACACCATGATCGGCCCAAGCAAAATACTCGCACCAAATGCAACAACGTTTCGCTGCGGTGAATTATCAGACATGAGTTCCCCCTACTCAGTCGTGGAATTAACTCTTATGGGGCAAGAGTCCCGGCAAATACCTGCCAAGCAAGCAGGCTCTTGGCCACCAAACTCAAAATGATGTACCAGCGTTCGCCGTAGCGGTAATTTGCAAACTTGCCGATCTGCTTGTACTGCAAGTACTGGATGAGGGCAAATGAGTTGAAGAAGATAAACAGCGAAATGATAATTCCGTAAACGAACGGCGGAACTTCGTTAGCCGATGTACTCCCGGGTGCAATGACAAAAATCACAATAATGATCCAGGGAACAATTCCGGTCATACAGCCAAATATGAACGGCAGGAATCCGCCGCTGCCCGGCTTTTCATACTTCTCTTGCAACCAGCCAAAGAGGATCATGGATGCATTTACACCGAAGATCGCAATCAAGGCGGCAACGTCTGCGATCCCTACGATTTGGGCAATCAACACGATCATGACAGATGAACTGATGGAGTACTCAACCCAGCGGAAATAGTTGTGGTCGAGATTAATTCCGGCGATATACCGCTTGAAGAAAAGTGGGCTTGCTACCAAGAAGTGAAACAGTGCCGAAAGCCCAAAGAACAGGGCAACACCCCAGGCGATCGGGGAGTCAAAAAGGGTGACCGTGTCACCGGGCGGAGTTCCGGGAGGCCCTTCCATGTAGGTGGCGGTCACGGGCAGGGTGAAGTCGGTCGCGAGGACAAGAATCAGAATTAATTGCGCTAAGTGTGCGAATCCGGCAACAATATTCCACGTGCGCAGGCTCTTGTCGGTGATTGGCTTAGATACTTTTGTCACGATCGTGTTCCTCTATTCCTTTTTCGGTGGATCCGGGGCGGTGGGTGCTTCTTCAACAACTTCGTAGCGCAGACGTCTGGAATCGATCAGGCTTATGACCATTGCGGTGACAGGTATGGCAAGAAGGGCGCCGGCCACGCCAAAGAGCGCAGCCCCCAACATAACGGAAGCGAATGCGACCGCCGGGTTCACGTTAACAGCTCGAGCGCTAATCCGAGGTTCGAGAGTCAAATTCTCAACCTGTTGATAAATCACGGCCCAGATGAGTGCCATGACGCCAATCCAGGGATTTCCACTCAGTAAACCAACAAGAACGGGCAGAACAATCGCAATGTAGGTGCCAATAGTGGGAACAAACTGAGCTACCAGCCCGGTCCAAATTCCTAGTGCCAACCACGAAGGCATGCCAATTATCCAGAAGACGATGGCACTAGATCCGCCATTGAGCACGGCGAGGATTACGCGTGCCGCAACGTAATTTCCCGTTTTAAGCGCGGTGGTGTCCCAAATTTGAGTCGTTAAAGACTGGTATCTCGGGGCAAATAACGAGGTGAGGTAGCGTCGAAAGCGTGGGGCATCGGCGGAAAGATAGAAAGTGAACAGGGCGAAAGTAAAGAGGCTGAAAAAACTCAGCGCTAAGGAGCCCAAGATTCCCAGTACACCCGATAAAACCGTTGTTGCGTATACCGCAGATTGTGAAGGCGAGATATTAAGTTGCTCCCACAAATCCACAATTTCATATTGTGAATTGGTTCGTTGATTCACCCAGGCAATTGTGCTGTCGAGCAGGGCGGGTAGTGCGCGAATCAATTCTGCGATCTGGTTAAACAGGAGATTTCCGAAGGTTGCAGTGAAGACGGCGAAAAATACCACCACGCTGATCATGACTATTCCGGTGGCAAGTCCGCGTTTCATTCGCTTTGCCAATCGCGAGACAGCGGGCTCCATGGCGAGTGAGGCAAACCAGGACATCAAGATGATGAAAAAGACTCCGCCGCCATCTTCAATCAGAAATTGAGCCAGTAGACCAATGGCGACTATTGCAAGTGCAATGAACCCAATACGCCACATGTTTCTAGGGTCCAATCGGATCACCTGTTCAGTGGGTCTCTCGCTCATGCCCTGAGGATAGTTCACCGGCACCCACATTATGTTGATCTCACCGCACTCGGTGGCAAAGCGGTACCGTTCTGCCATGCATGTTGGCGTCGATCTGGAGCAGTTCGCCCGCGATCCTTATGGATCGGGTATTCAGCGCGTGCTGCTTCAACTCGCCCGACAGTGGCCCGCCACTATCTCCGCTGGGTTTGTGGTCCCCCGAGATCGTGGTTTTATCCTCCTTTCCGCTTCTCAAGCTGCCGAATTGCTGGAGGTTCCCTTTGTGCGCCGGGAACCGGATACAGACCTAAGGCAGTTGGTTCAGGCAAAAATTGAGAATTTTCAAGCTCTGGAAACAGATCTCGACGGGTTGCTCGGAATGTTTGATTCCTGGCTGTTACCGGAAGTGAGCTACCTTCCTGCAGTACTCCAACGGTTCCGCATGATGTCCGAATGTATGCACACCGCCATGATTGGATTCGATGCATTACCCATGACTCACCCGGAGAATTATCGATTCAAGCCGGGTACCGGAAGCAATGTCAGTGAGTATTTTCTCCAATTGACCAAATGCAACACGGTTGTTGCCATCAGCGATTTTTCTCGGAGTGAATTCAGCGATCGGCTTCGTCGCCCTGGGAATTTGCCCACTCTTGTGTCACATCCGGGGGGCGATCACTTAGCTGCCCGCGCAAAAAATGCGAGCGTGAATCCAGTCCCGAAGTTTCTTCGCGTGGGCACCATGGAAGCTCGCAAGCGTCCGGTCGAAATTCTCTCAGCTTTTGAGCGGGCGCTTCATCGAGGCTTAGCGGCTGAACTCATGTTTATTGGTGGCCCATCTGCCTCCGACTTTTCCATCAATGATTGTGTGGAAGATGCAATCACTCGAGGGTTACCGGTTCAGTGGATAAAAAATGTCGATGATTCGACACTGCACGAATACGTGCACAATGCCGATATTTTCTTGTCAGTTGGGATTGAAGGGTATGGAATTCCAGTTCTGGAGGCCATTCGGTTAGGTACCCCGGTCCTGTATGCAGGAATACAGCCGGCCGCAGACATTATGCAAGGTAAGGGCAGCATCAATTTTGGTGACGAGTCGTTATTGGAGGAAGTTTTCCTTGAATACACGCTTGAGAAAATCCAAACAATTGAAGTGGACCCTTTTGCGGTTCCCCGCTGGAAGGAATTTGCTGACACCGTTGCGCAAGCGAGTGTGAAAGAATATGCGTTCTAGCGACTTCCAAGTAATGGCAGTAGTCGCTCGATATTCTGATTCCAATTCGCGTTAGTTTGAACGTACTCCCACGCAGCATTCACTTGCTGGTCAATAACCTGCTGATCCGATTTAATGTTCAGAATTGCGTGGGCCAGTGATGTTGCATTGTTTGTCTGGAAAAGTGTCCCTCGATCAATTACTTGGTTAGCTTCTTGAGTATTGTCTGTCGCTTTGAGTAGTGAGATATTACCTGGCGAATCAGACACAACCACGGGTACTTTCATGCTCATGGCTTGCAGCAATGTGACAGATGTTCCATCTGTTTGCGCGGCCGAGACATAAACATCTGCATTGTTGAAGAACTCCGGCAAGTCACTTTCCGCTACTTTGCCAATAAAACTTACATTGGACAAACCAAGTTCCAAGGCGAGATTTTCTAATTGGTTGGTTAATGATCCCGTGTTTCCAATAATCAATTCATTTTCACAGCCCATATTTTCAAGAAGCTTGGCCGCCTCGATCACCGTCTCCACACGGTAAAGGGGTTCATGTGCCCTGAGAGTTAAAATCCGTAGCCGTGCATCACGTGATTGCTCACGGTGTGGCACAAACTGACCAAGGTCAATTCCCCAAGGGATCATGGCAATGTGATCAATGGGAATACCGGCGTTTCGAGCAATATCCCATGTGGGTTGGGAGTCAACAATGATTCCATCGAGCCGAGACAACCACGCTGTGTGACCTGAAGCTTTCAATTCATGTAAATCAAATCCCCACGACAAACCTATGACCGGGTTAGGCAAGTCACACAGTTGTGGAGAAGTGGTTGTAAGTGGTCCAGTAATGATCGGAATTGTCGGGTGTGTGTTGCCCGTCAACTCACGGGTCACCGAAAATCCCAATGTCTCTAAAGCAGTACACCAGCGTTGATCATGTACACCCCAACTATCACTGAGGTACACGCATTCACCGCGCCCCTGATCGGTCATTTAACTCAAGTCACTCCACGCGATGTGTTCCCCAGCTCGAAATGCGCGAAGGGTGGTGTGCCCGACTACCTGGGTGACTTCATGGGCGGGCACTGCATCGCGCGGTGCTGGACGGAGAACATGGAGGTCATCTCGAGTGAGCTTCTCACCCACTGCAATATCTCGGGACGCCCGAACACAACGCCTTTGCAAAACAATAGTTTCGAGTTCATTGTCTTCAATACCTTTGACACCGGAACCCAGAGCGGCCTCCAATTTACGGGTGTCTGTCACCATGGCCGACCACGTGTGTGGATCCATGGAAAACCCATGGTCGGGACCAACGCGAGTTGTGTCGTCGGTGAAGTGTTTCTCCACGACTCGTGCACCCAGGGCAACGGCCCCCAAAACGGTGACATGTCCGGGCGTGTGATCGGAGAGCCCGAGGGTTACTCCTGGGAATAATTCAGCGTACTGCTGGAGCACTCGAAGATTTACATGGTGGATATTCTCGAGGCTTCCTTCGTAGTTTGTATTGCATTGCATCAGCACCCGCTCAATATTGAACTCCCCGAGGAGGTTCATGGCCCGGGTGACATCGGTTAACTCAGCAGCGCCGGTCGCAAGAATCACGGGTTTTCCGAGCAATGCAATCGCACTGAGTTCTTCGAGCCAATTCACATCACCGGAACCAACTTTAAATGCATTGACATAAGGATTGAGGTGCTCAACGGCTTCAAGATCGTAGGGGGCTGACATGAATTCGATCCCGATCGATTCGGCATGTGCAGCGAGGGACGCGGTCCACTCCCACGGCAGGCTCGCGTCCTGATAGACCTCGAAAACGGATTTATCCCACGTGGCCTGATGTGACTGCTGGCCGCCGAGAGACTTAAATCCATGGTCGCTGACAATGTGTTCGGCACGAAAGTGTTGGAATTTGGCGCATTCGGCCCCGGCACTCTTGGCGAGGGTCATGAGTTCCTTGGCTCGGTCCAGATTTCCGTCGTGGTTAGCCGCGATATCTGCAATAAAATACGTGGGTTCGGTTGGGCCAATCTTCCGGGTTCCAATAGTGAAACTGCTCACAGGTTGACCTTAGTGGGTCAGGTTCGCCTTGTTGGGAGAGCGATCACCCCGTAGCGATCACCCCGTAACGTTTGCCCATGCGCGTTACCACAGCAATCGCCACCACTTTCTTGATGGTGACGGGACTTCTAACAGCAGGGCAGATCCCAATGGCAGCCCAAGAGTCCCGATCACAGAAGCCATCCCAAACCGTTAATAAAGCCGTAAATGAAGTTCGGATTGAATCCGGGAAGAAAAAGAAGAATCGAGGCAAGGCCTGCCCCACGAAAAACTTTTGGGTCGGTTCGGGCTGGGGGGCTGACCGAGGTCGCCGTTCTCACATGGGCATGGACCTCGGTGGCAAGCGTGGCACCCCAATTTTCGCAGTGGAAACTGGTCGGATCAATCGCACCAAGAAGCAGTCCAATGGTTCCATTCAAATTGTCCTGCGCGGTAAAAGCGGCTCAATGTATTACTACGGGCACTTGGACAGCGTGCTCATTAAGTCGGGCCAGCGGGTCAAGAGCGGGCAGGTAATCGGTCGGATGGGAGACACGGGATCGCCGGGCCAGGTTCATTTGCATTTCGAGTATTGGCGCAGTGGTGGAGAATCCGATGCAATTAATCCCATCAAACTTTTGCGCAGAATCTGCAAAGGAATCTAGGCGATTGGGCGTCTGGCTCTCTACGCCCTTGGGGGCCAGCCGCTAACTCCATGTACGTGGATCAATGAGTCGGGTATCCTTTGATTGCAATCGATCGAAATCAAGGGACAGTGGGTTTGAGCGAGAGTTATCCCAAGCCTGGCACAGCTCCTGTAATTCGGTGATGCTGGTGGGAGCAAGGATCACCGAATCCAGCCATTCCTGTTGCGAAATGAATATGAGATTTGTGTCAAGCGGTGACAAGTCATTGTCCTGACTGAACTTTTCAACTTGCAGTAGGTCGGTATGTTCTTTGAACTCACCCGTGCGCTTGAGGAGTAGTCCCTGCAAAAAGATGGAACGGGCTTGAAATTCGACTGATGGAAAACTTTCGTGTGGGGCAACAAATCGCTGATCCAAAATATTAAGGGGGATCTGGGCGGTGAATGTCCCATTGAAGAGTTGCTGGGCAGGAAGCAATTCTGTAACAGCGTAAATCGAAATACCAATCTTTTGAGTTAATGAATCCGCTTGAGCCTGTTCAAGTTGAATAACTGCTGACTCTCTTTCTGCTGCAGCAAGTGCATACCAATCATGAATCAAGACGCCATCAAGTGAATCGCGTTTCAGTGCATTCAGGGAGTCGGTGATTCGGTGAATGATTGCCGTATTTCCAGGATCTTTGCCGGAGACTTTGGTGTGAATCCGGATACTCGGTGAGGCAAATTTTGCGATCCTTGATTCGGCGTTGCCGTACGCCGCTGCGGTGTCAAGGTCGTGAATTTGAAATTCATTCATGCCTGCAAGAATTTGCTCGATGGCGGAATCTGAGAGTTGCCCCGCCTTATTCGTGAGGCCGTAGTCCAATCCCCATTGGGCGGTACCGATTACCAGTCGAGGCATGTCTGAAGTGTAGTTCCCGATCACAACACGTGGGTGATCAATAGAAGTGCAGCCGCAATAAGAAGAAGTACTCCGGAGCCAAGTAATATTCCCCGGTACGTTCGAGTGTTCATTTTGTGTCGAGTGGCTGCCAAACCAATGACGATCGCAACCTTCACGGCAACAAGTGAGATATAAAAAACCACGATAAAAGCGATAGCCGTAATGGGACTCTCACGCCACAAACCTACAAGCAAAGTTGAACCAGCTGTCACCCAGAATATCCATGGCGCCGGGTTTAAAAGGTTGATGGCGGCGCCTTGAAACGTAACCGGCAGTCGGTCTAGTCGATGCGGAACTTTTACCGCTCCTGCAGAAGGCGCTTGGGCTTTGCGGGCGGATATCAAAATTTCAATCCCAAATAATGCCACTACAACTGCCCCAATAATTCCTAAAATACTAATTACGCTTTGCGGCAACTGGGAAATAGCGGTGAGTGACAGCGCAATAATGATGGAATCTGAAATCAGCGGAGCAATAGCAATTCGAAGCCCGGCACCAATTCCCGACCGCATGGTCGTTGTGATTGCGAGTCCGGTGAGTGGTCCGGGTGCCACTCCAGAACCAAAGCCCAAGGCGAAACCCGTGACAATAGCTTCAATCACGAGTCAAGATCCACTGCGGTGAAAATTTCTGAAAGACTCGAAACTTCCACAAGTGGACGTGAGCCAAGCATCTCGGGGGCCTGGCTGTTTCGATTAACCCAGCAGGTGGTGAATCCGAACCAGGTTGCAGCAATGGCATCCCATTGATTTGCAGAAATGAAAATTACTTCCGACTTGGTGGAGGAGCCCGATTGCTGGGCCCAAGACCATGCCAATTCGTACATCTTCGGATCAACTTTGAAAGTTTCCACTTGATCAGATGTCAAAAGATTTGTATCCGGGCAGTCAATCTCCGCATGATCCAAGATCGGTCGAATAAATCCTCGATCCCCATTGGTGAGAATTGACCAAGGAATATCTAGTTGAGCGAGAAATGGCCGGGTATCGGGGAATGCCACGCTGTCGAGATAGCCAAGCATTACCGCGTCGAGGTCCCCTTGGGTGTATCCACACTGCAGTTGCAGCAAGGTGGCTTCGAGGGCATCTCGAGTGATGGAACCAAATGGCAGGTACTGACCACCCATGGCGCGCAACCGCGAATAGTCAACTTGCTTG
>CAITYI010000309.1 GCA_903896585.1 uncultured bacterium | reverse complement strand
TGGCTACGGGTATTCGACGGATTGGCAGAACTCGCCCAATTGAGTTGGCCGAGTGAAGGCCAAGTAGGGCAGTTGAACTCACTATTGGGTTCCGTGCACATGATTCAGCCGTTCAATTGGAATGCGTGGGAAGCACCATTGCCGCAGTTGCATGAGATATGGGGTTTGTCGGCAGAGGATTGCGTGAAACACGTGACTCGTTTGTCTCGCGCGGACCGCACAAATGAAGGCGTGTTGTGGGGCGCGTTGCAAGGTGGGGCTCTGACGTTGTTTTGCACGGTGGCCCGGTTGCGATGCGCCGGGGGAATCCCGGGTTCACTGCCGAAGTAGGGCAGATGAGCCTCTGCAATCGCGGAAGTTCGCATCTTGAGATGGACCAATGAACTAACACATGTTGCAAGTGAATAGTGTGTCTCAATGCAGAGCAACCAGACCAGTAGCAATGACCAACCCGATCAGGTGGGTTTTTTAACAGATGAAGCTAAGAAGTTCCTAGCTGTAGCAATCCTCTTCTTGATGGACCTCGATATTCAATCTAAAGTTAACTCCGAGGCCAAGGTGTCGTTGCGCAACGAATATGCAAAATCTATTGAAGCCTTTGCGATTCCGGTTCAATACAAAAAAGTTGTCAATGAATATTGCTCGTATGAACATGAGTTGCTCTACGTTCTAGGCGGGGCAGTAAAAGACATTGGTGACATCATCACAATCGGCACAGAATTAGTACTAGTGAATCCTTGGGTCACTGCGCCGGGTATTTATGACACGAAAATAGATAATGAAGTACGCCGGTTGGCCCTCAAGGAGATTGCCTCAGCTACATCGATCCCTGATCCCGTCTCGTGGGTGGACGCCATGATGGGTGTATATCTCGACCAAGCAATGGCGAGGTTAAAGTCAGTACAACGGAATCCCAAAAAATGGATTTATGTGGCAGCGGGCGCAGCCATTGGAGGTTTTGTTTTTGCTCCGCACATTGGAGCAGCTATCGGAGCATCAATGGGTCTTTATGGTGCTGCGGGCACCAGCGCGGGTCTAGCACTTTTAGGCGGCGGTTCCCTTGCAACCGGTGGCTTTGGAATGATGGGGGGAACGTATCTGGTGGCAATCGCAAGTTCAGCTGTCGGCCTGGGTGGTGGAGCATTGGCCGAAAAAGTCTCTGCGTCAAAGATGTCAGCGCAACATGAAGCCATCAAATTGTGTATCACTATTGAGTCGATGAGGCGATTTGGGCGTGAAGATCTAGTTGATTGTATTCGGGTTGCTTTACGCCGAAGGGTGGAGGATTTGGCCGGTCAACGGGTTGATGTGTCTTCACGAATTCCCGTCGATAAATCTCGAATCAAAGAGAACGAGAAGGAGGAAGAACTGTTACTCGCAATTGTTCCAAGGGTAACTGCTACAACTCCGAGTGATGAAGGCGGCCCATCCGATGAGGATACTGAATAAGGCGTTATAGGAAATCGAGTCTAGGTTCACCGTGCTTCACGGTTCTCGGCCTGAAAACCGAGTGACAGGCATTGGTAATATTTCGTCGGGGGTTCCATGAGTCGTTTCAAAAATTTCTTCAAAAACAGGCTGCGCAAAAAGAAGCCGGTTGAACTCGAAGTATCAAAGTCACTGGAGTATCAACGCGGTGCTACGAATCCCCAGATCAAACCTCCAGTTGACAAATCTTATCCGATGCCGAGGCCGGCTTCTCCGGGGTCCAATACAAGTTTTCCCAGACCAGTTAATCCCTTTCCCCGGCCTAATGAAGGCTTTGACCCATTTGAATCTGTTGCCGAACCAGCGGAAGTAACACAACCTGAAATTCCGTCTGTTTCTGTCGAAGAGCAGGCGTTAGACGAGGACTCATCAGTTGATGAGATTTACGCGCACCACATTCGGGCCAAGATATCTCGCCAACGCGATACATCTGCTTTTGGGAAAGTAGTGACCATCACAATTGTGGGCCAACTCAAAGATGGGAGCTTGGCATGGATTGGTAACGACGATCTTTCCTTCGGTCATTCTGCACCAGATGTTTTCTCGCCGCACAGCCCATCACCTGGAGATGAGACCCGCGCAAAAGTGTTTGGTTTTGCATGGGGAAGCACAGTAGGTGCCTTAATACCAAATACATTCCGG
>CAITYI010000308.1 GCA_903896585.1 uncultured bacterium | reverse complement strand
TTCAACGTAAATGCCCGTGGGTAGTTGCACCGCAACAAGCAAATATTCTTCGTCGCCAATAGAAGTGCGCTGCTGTGCCCCACCGTTACTGGCGGTCACGGATAACAAACTGGTGGGTAGTGCATCGGGTGGAACGGTCACGCCGGTCGTGTACCACGTGCCCGCAACCTGAATCATGGGTTGCGAGGTGCCCACCGATGGAATCTGCGCCAAGGCCTCCAAGGGGCCTAATCCAGCCGAAAGTGCGGCACTGGCGGCGCGTGAATCCAGAACCGCTCGCGTTATTGCGGCATCTTCGCGTTGATTAAGTAGGTACCAACGAGCAACAGAATAGGTAGCCCCCGAAACTGCGCCCGCAATAACGAGCGATAGCAATCCAAATGCCAATGCGACTCGAGTTCGGAGTCCGAGTCGCATTTAGGACTTCATTCGGTAGCCGAAACCCCGCACAGTAAGAAGCAACTCTGGATTCGCTGGATCTTCTTCGATCTTATTGCGCAACCGATAAATCAGGTTATCAACAACACGGCCATCTCCGGCATTGCCGTAGCCCCACACTTTGCGCAACAGATGGTCACGACTTAAGACTTTGCCCTGAGCGCCAATGAGTTCGGCAAGTACATAAAACTCAATGCGAGATACTGGAATCACCTGACCACTGCGAACCACTTCTGCGGTGTCCATGCGCAACTCGATGGGGCCGCACACCAACCCTTCTTGGGTCTCGTCTTCATGGCCCGCTCTTCGCAGCTGAGTGCGAATCCGAGCCATAAGTTCCTTGGCAACAAATGGCTTGGTGACATAGTCATCGGCACCTGCCTCGAGACCGGCCACAACATCGTGGCTGTCGGTCTGAGCGGTCACAATAATGATGGGGACCGAACTGGTGGCGCGAAGCGATCGAACCAAATCCAGACCGTGGATCCCGGGGAGCCGCAAATCCACGAGAACAACATCTGGCTGTTCATCCTGAACAATTACCAAGCCCTGTTCAGCGGTGACAGCCTCGAGTACTCGATACCCTTCGTCTTCAAGATTGGTTCGGAGCACCATTCGGATTGCATCGTCGTCTTCGACGACCATGACCGTGCGCATCATGTTAATAAACCCATCCCGACTTGAGGCGTAAATAATTTCAGCCTAGTAATGGACCACTAGCCATACCCATACTGTGCCTGATAAACCACCTAAATTGCGGCCGCGACACAGTAATGGCACTTCTAAGGTCTCGTTTAACCTTTCAACGAGATTGACGCTCGGCCTCGATACCGGTCACAACGTAATCCGCTACAGCCAAGGAACTAGTCCACGCTGGAGAAACCGCATTGAGTAGGTGGGTTGAACAATCTCCTTGGTGAACCACAAAATCCATTTCAAGTCGCCCCGTGGGTACATGAATCAACTGCGCCCTGACCCCCGGGCGCCCCTTCTGGTGAAAATCCTGGCTATTTACGGTAGGGACCAGTCGTGCGGCTTCCGCCAACAACTTTTTCCTCGAATATTTCGGTAATTCAGTCTTCATCAGATTCCATACATTGTGCTGCTTACTTGAAATAAAGCCCGGGTACAAACGAATAATCCTGGCCATTTCGGCTGCAGAGAAGTTGGCTACCCCGCCATAATCTTCTCGCCACAATGAGGGGATTGCCGTCGGACCTACCTTGGCACGGCCATCCACAGTTACGGTGACGTGAGTGCCCAAAAAGGGATTTCGTGGATCAGGGACCGGATAGACGTGTCTCTGCAGGCGACCTGGTTCCCAGTTGCCATACCAATACAAACCTTTAAACGGCAGCATTTTGTATTCCAATCCCACACCACACCAGTGTGCAATGGTGTCGGCATAGAGCCCGGCGGCATTTATTAAATGTCCAAATGAAATCGTCTCAGAGTCACTTAATAAGACCTTTCTGGATTCAATCCCGACCACCGATGCACCCAACCTGAGCACACCACCGCGCTCAACAACTCGCTGAGCCAGGGCTTGCACCACTTTGACCGGATCGGCAACCGCAGTGGTGGGCGACCACAGAGCTCGTTCATGCGTACGAGCTAATGGTTCTAGTTCAAAGAGTTGAGCTTCATCAATCTTTTCCAACTTCACGCCATTTGCTTGCCCTCGTTGAAATAGTTGTTCGAGAGCGGGTAACTGATTACCAGATGTCGTTACAACTACTTTCCCGGTTTCCCGCACCGGGACATTGCGCTCCGAGCAAAATTCCTTGAGAAGTCGATTACCGTCTCTGGTCAACTTAGCCTTGAGGGAGTCAGGCGCATAATAAAAACCGGCATGTAAAACCCCACTATTTCGGCCAGATGCATGCATTCCCAATTCGGATTCCTTGTCAACCAGAATCACACTGTCGCCGGGATGACGAGCTAGCCAGGAATCTGCCAACGCCAAACCCACAACTCCCGCTCCAACGATGACGACGTCGGCGGTGGTACTCACGCGTAGAGCCTACAGTGGCGAGAAGCTAGAGCAGTGGATCGATTTTTGCAGCGAGTGCCGGTTCTGGGTGCGCACCGATTACTCGATCAACTTCTTTTCCGTCCCTCACCATGACAAGTGTGGGAATTGACCGGGCGTCATATTGTGCGGCCGAAAGTGGATTGTCATCCACATTGATTTTCACTACTTTGAGGGAACCGGCATAACGAACCGCCAGTTTCTCAAGAACGGGTGCCACCATGCGGCATGGGCCGCACCATGGGGCCCACAGGTCAATGAGCACCAACTTGGGTGTGTCCAGGGCACCGGCGAGGGATGCATCGGTGGCATCGGCGATCCAGGGAAGTGGCTTTTTGCAGGAGGCGCACTGCGGGGTGCCCTTACTGGATGCCGGCACCCGGTTCTTGGTTCCGCAGGAGGGGCAGGGCGTGATTTTTGATTCAGTTGCCATGGTCTGAGGATAAGTCACCGGGAGAGTGGAAGCCGTACCAATATTCGAAGTCCACTGCCATTGACTACTCCTTCGGCCGAAGCATCCCCTCCGGCCATGCGGGCACTTTCTTGGACGAGGGCCAGTCCCAGACCGCTGCCGCCCTGGTGGGAATCAGGCGCACGATAAAACCGCTCAAATATTCGAGTGAAAACTTCGCCTTCGGGTAGTCCTGGTCCATCGTCAGACACCGTCAACTCCGAAAATTCGCCAACTATCTGGACCCGAACGGTGATTTCAGAATGTGCATACTTCAATGCATTGCCCAATAGTTCATCAATAATTCGAGAACAGGTGCCGGAGGGGACCGTGACGGTGCAATCTTCTAGTTCCATTCGAATCTCGATGTCTTTTTCTTCGGCAATCACACTGGCCGCTTCGACACGATCTCGCACAATTTCACTCAAGGACTCTTTCCGCATGTTGAGCATTCCAGAATCAGAACGAGTCAACTGCAAGATTTGATCAATACGGTGCGCCAGTCGATCCACTTCCGCAATGGCTGAATCGGCATTTGATGTAACTTCCGGATCCGTGGACAAATC
>CAITYI010000307.1 GCA_903896585.1 uncultured bacterium | reverse complement strand
TACTCATTCAAGTACTTTCCGAAAAGTGCTGTCTTTACTCCGGCATTACTTAACCAGACTGGCAAGCAATCTTTTTCATGTTCCAGATCTCGGAATGTTGGCCAACCGCCCCCGGTAGCAGCAATATTTGAGATGACCTGGTGATTGTGTATGTACTGTCCGCGAAAAATGGATACACGGGACGGACAACACAAGGAGTCGGTCACGGTGTGATTGGTGAAAGTAATTCCCTGTTCTGGCAGTCCGGCTAGGCGGGGCACTTGATTGAACAAATTCCAATCGAGGTCATCGGCCAAAATGAAAACAATATTTTTTATATCGGCAGTGGAGGGGCCAGTAGGCTCAAGAAAAGGCTCTGCCGTTGGTTCGAGCGCTGGGGTGTTGTCATCGGATAATTTCACAATTTCCGAGCTGGGAGTGGCGGAGTCGGCCTGTGCCGGAAAGCTTTGGGTAGATGAAATAAAGAAAACGGAAGCCGTCCCAATGAGAACCACTGCGGTGCCAGTGGCCACGAGGGCGTTGATCCAAGTGCGTGGAGACCTGCGGGGAAGTTGAGCCTCTGCGGCAGTAGGCGGTAGTTCCTGAGAAGACAAGCTGTGAATCCCTTTCAGTTCGTGGACCGATCATCAGGTCCACGGGTCTTTCTGGCGGCCAGAGGGTTTAGAACAGACTATGTCATGGGGGCAGGTGGGAGTTCAGGGTCTACATCTTTTATGGGCGGAGTCCGCAATTTTTGCAGTGTTTCGGGCATGCGAATCACGAGAATGATGGGAATGAGTGCTAACGCCGCCCCGGCCGCGAAGGCCCAATTGAAGTCAAAGAGGTCAACGAGGAGGCCAGCGAGCAGTGGGCCAATGATCGCGCCCAGATCGCTCATCATCTGGAAAGTTGCCACCACGATGCCACCCTTTTTGCCACCCATGACATCGCCCACCACGGCGGAAGGGGCGGACCCCAAAAACGCCGATCCGAATCCTTGGATTGCCATAGACGCGAAAAAGAGGACCGTGCCCAAAAGTGCTGTTGACCCTAAACCGTTGGCTGCGATATCGGAGGCTGTCAAAACGATCATGCCCAGTGCCGTGGCAATGCTGCCAAACAGCAGTGCCTTACGCCTGCCATCAGTGTCAGCCATCCGTCCTGCGGGAAGCAACATGGCTGCCTGAACCGCAGCAGACGCCAGGAATCCGAATCCGGACAGCGATGGTCCACGTTGCAGTGCCTCCACAACAAAGAGAGGTACAACAGAACTTCGCAATCCGAAAGTGACAAATCCAGAAATCAAGTTCGTCCCGAGAGCGGCCTGGTAGGCCTTATTGGAGAGTGCTTCTCGGAGTTCCTGCAATTTGTTTGCGTTGCCTTCCGAAACCATTTCTTCCCGATCAAGAAGACGAGCTCGACTGAGAAAAACCAGAGTGACCAAGGCTGCAACAAAGAGGGAAGCCGAATATACAAAGAAGGGAGCGCGAATTGAGATAGCGACAACAATTCCGCCCACGGCGGGGCCGGCCACTCCACCCAGCAGGAACCCGCCCTGAAAGGCTCCGGCGGCTCGACCACGTTGATTGGATTCGACAACCCGAAGGAGTAGTGCCATGGCAGAGACCGTGAACATAGAAGAACCGATGCCACCAATTCCGCGAAATGCGATCAGTTGAAAGTAGGTCTGTGAAAAACCTGCGATAGCGCTGGAGACCGAAACAATGAGCAATCCGCTGGTAAGAACAAGGCGCTCGCCAAGTCGATCAACCAGTACGCCGGCCACGGGAGCAAACACAAAGCGCATGAGGGCAAAAACGGAGATCACCGCACTGGCTTGGAGAGCGTTTACATCGAATGTCTTGGCGAAAATAGGGAGTGACGGCGCGAGTATCCCAAACCCAATGGCAACAAAAAATGCAATTACGGTAAGAACTGCTACTTCTCTGGGGAGTCCCTTGAGTAAAGGTGTACGTCGCATTGAGCCCCCGAGGCGTTGGGTGAGGGAGGACTGTTGGGGATCACTCGACTCGGCATCTTGTTGCCCGCTCACCGCGTTACCTCCTCACCCTCTGCATCCCTTGCCGGCCGCTCGCTAAGGAGTAGATCCCGGATTTTCGGCCTGCCACCGTCACTCTCACTGTCGATCTCACAAGCACAGGCAAATGATGACTCTACTGCGCGTTTTCCACACAAGGGTCTGACCTCTTCTGATTATGCGTGGAAAGCAGGCAAGATAGCCACGTGCCACCACTATCCGCAGCCCAACCTCAGGTTGATCACATGCGGTCCAGCGTTTACCAAGCGGAGGATCAGTTTTCCGCAGTGTGTAATCGCGGAGGGTTAGTTGATTTCTTCGGGAGCTCTATCGATGTCCCAATCCAGCGGAGATTTGGTGATATTGACTCGGTCAAAAGGTACGTAAAATTCGTGATTGGTCTCATGGAAGACTCGTATCCACAACTCACCATTCCACGGGTGCGCATTCGCAAAGGATCCACCCGAGCACATTATGAATTCTCCACAAAGACCATTGCGATCCCGGTCAGTGATCAATGGGCACTTCGTGAGACCGTCGTGTTACACGAGATTGCCCACCATGTGGCTTGGTTCAAATTCGGTGGGAGTGTTAAACCCCATGGGGGTGAATTCACCGCCTGCATGTTGGAACTCGTGGATCGAACACTGGGCGAGGGCGCTGCCTTACTCCTGCGGGCAGGTTACCAAGAGTTAGGTGTGCCAGTAACAACAACTGGTTGTGAATCATGAAGTTGGATCGGATTGCGGCGTTATTGGCAAAGGCTGAACGCACGGATAACCCCGCTGAGGCGGATGCCTACCTCACAAAAGCTCAACTCCTTGCGACGCTCGCCAGCATTGATTTGGTGTCAGCACGTGACCATACCCGCACCAGGGAGTCATCTGTACCCATCACTCGAACGGTCACCATAGGTGAAAAAGGGAAAAGGGCGAACACTCACTTGGTGAACTTATTCGTGACCGTTGCACATTCCAATTCAACGCATGTCGATGTAGCTCGGGATTCCACCTATGTCATTATTTTTGGAATGCTGAGCGATCTCGACACCGTCGAGGCGCTATTTGCTTCTATAGCAGTTCAAATGACATCCCACGCAAATACATTTGTGAGTTCTGGATCCTGGCGAGGAGAAAAATTCGATGCCCGAATTCGGATTAACGGCAGTGTTACTCGGCGTCGTACTGAATTCACCGCTCAAACTGCGCGTGCTGCTTTTTACCGGGCTTATATCGCGCGAATTGATGAAAGACTCCGTGAAGGCCGCGAGCAGGCAATAAAGGTCAATGATCATCGAAACAGCAGTCAGATTAAATCTGGTGGTGAATCGGGAGCTCTCGTTCTAGCGGGAAAAGAGAAAACGGTGGCAGATTTTCACCGCAGCACCTCCCAGGCTCGGGG
>CAITYI010000306.1 GCA_903896585.1 uncultured bacterium | reverse complement strand
ATGATGTTGAATCTGTATTTTGAGTTTTCATATTCAGTTGTACCGTGAGGAAGAGATATATTGTTTACAATCCCAAATTCTGTAAAGAAGAGATAAGAATTTTTCTTTGAGGGGATAAGTGTGAGAGGTTTTTTGTATTTCTCATTATGTCCAGCAAGGTCCTTATAGTTCAATCTTCTCTCGTAGTGATAAATTTTTTTAGTCAGCGTTATTAATGTTTAGTAGAGCGATGGTCTCTCCTTTAATGAGAGCGTTAGACATTGTTTTAGTATTGCATCGACCTAATTCGCATTAGGAAAATAATGAAATACTGAGTAAGATACAGCAAAATCAAAGCTGATGACTTCAAATGGATTTTTTGGCGCTTCGCTTACCTTAAGTATCCCACGGACAAATTCATTTGCTAGTTTTATTTGGGCTGAACTGTAGTCATAACCTAATACTTCGGCATGAGTACGACTTTGTATTCCATATAAAAGTGCTCGGGTACCAGAATCTACTTTCAGAATCCACTTGGGGTTAGAGAGAATTCATACCCAAAGCTCACCCGGTGCTTTCACGAGACTGTCGGTTACCTGCTTGTGGCCGCATCTCTCGAGGCAGAGCTACCGGATGTATGGCGCGCTGATCGGTCGACAGTTTGAGGATTACCTGGTGGACCAGCGGGTTTTCGACGGCCAAGCCAACTCATGGTTCTGGCTACACTGACGAAAGGACTCGGGCTATAGAGGTGGCTGGCCTTCCCCCTCTGATTGGTTTCCAATCTTTGAGTTGAGCTTCGCATCTTGACGCCGTTGAACAACAGTCAATTCGATAGAAATGCACTGTTCGCTTGTTCCGCGAATAGACGTTCATTCCATTCGTCTGTCGCAGTCTCTCGCTCGAAGGCTGCAAAGTTTGGTGCTGCAACGAGTGTGTCATCCAATGGTATACGTAACAGCCTAGATTCCTAATGGTTCTCACAAGAAATTCTTCACACTTTCCGTCTATCCTATAAAACTTGATAGTAAGAGTAGAGCCAGCGACCCACAACAATTAGCCAATAACGTTTTGTGTAATCAACTCTTCAAATTTTCTTTAGTATTTGAACCAGTTGACACAGAAGCAGCTCAAACAATTCTTATGTTTTCTTGAGATCATTTTGAATGTACGCTCTGTCATCCCAGGGGTGGGAGAGGGTCCGAGCAGTCCAACGACGATCAAATCTCACTTTGTGAATATCGAAGGCACAAATGTCCAAACAAACGATCGGCGTATTTAACGGCCAAGCCGCCTCGATAGCACTCGTTATATCGTGAGTCGATTCACCATCGCCTGTGTTTGACTCCGTGTGATTTACTTCCATCAAACTTTACCCATCTGAGTGAGTAGAGATGATGCTGAAAGGTACTTTTTTGAGCCAAGGACTGTGGCATTACTGGATCCGCACTTCAAGTGTTCGGTGCTTCCTTGTGCCTGAGAGCTCGTCCCGCTGAAAGTCGCGTAGCTAGGTGCTGCTCAATTACGGGGCCGAACGGTGTCTCTTCAAGGCGGAAAGTGGTTCGGTCGCCAAAAGGGTCATGCATCACTTGCCAGTTACGGCGCAAGTGTGCGGCTAGAAATCGGGCATTAGCCGTCCGGCCATCGGTGATAATTGTGGTCTCTGGCCAAAGATGCGATTCGATTCGCAAGATGTCAGCACCCATTGGAAGTGTATGAAGTTCCTTATACCCAAAGCCATTCAATGTTCCACGCACTTGCTCGGGATCGGGCCCGTCAAGGTAAATGAGGTCTGCAACAAAATCAGGGACGTTCTCATACATATGCACGTATGATCCATACTGCTCAGCGAGATTGACATTGCAGGTCACGTCTTTGACCGTTGATCTAAGCCAGTCCGGCAGACGGCTGAGAGCCACCGCCTGCCAATGAGCTGAAGCATCGATCGTCAGAATCACAAATGGATTTGGGTGGCGCACTAGTCTCCTATGTTTGTCCCCGAATGATTCCGAATTCTCGTAAAGCGCTAGAGCCAACACCAACGTTGACCAACCGGATCCGAACTCAAGAACGGAAACACAACTGGTTCGGCGAACGGTCGAGTACAGGTAGTAGAGGTCATCCAATTCGTACTCGTATGGCAGGTCACCCTCGATACTTGCGGATCGCGCTAGGCCGTAAGGAGCTGGGTAGCAACTGTCAAGAAAACTACGTAGTTCCTCTAGTTCCTTCATTGCCACATATCCCATTTGGTCACGACCTTCTGTGCGATTGAATCTTGGACAGTTAAGTCTCGAGTGTACCCGAGGTGGTAACGGTGCGATAACGCTGAACTCTCACAACAACTTCAAGTTCTAACACGAAAATTTTGAGTCATCTGGCTGGGCACAAGTGGAGCAATCACCGGTAACACATTGTTCATCGCAAGATATTGCCATGTAACATTTAACTGCCTGAACCGAAAACTAGCCACACTCTCAACGCTACTCGCCTCTGTTGGTTGTTGAAAGGGAACAATCGAATTTTATGTGATTGACATCATCAAGGAAGATGTAGTATTTCTATTTCCATTCCTGAGTCGCGATAGGAACAGAGCCCTCGCTTTCAGCACGCGAGAGAACGCTCATCAAAGCTAGTCGATCGGCACAACAACTCAATAAAGGATTGGCGGGTTGCTCTGTTCAACGATGCATCAATAACCGTGCTCTAAATGTCGAATTAGGTCGAGCCTGATTCAATCCCGCGATAGCTAGGCGCATCAGCCCTATTGTGCAAGCGCCGAGCAAAACCTGTGGCTTTGGACTCAATTCGGAGTGTGGAATGATCACACCTCCATCACTGCGGCGCGCAGTTACCTCAACAAAACATTGGCAACAAATGTTGATTGCATCCTTGAAGAGAATTGGTCACCGTTTTAATTTGAGATTTGCTCCGTGCTTCCGATTCTTGTTCGAATTAGTAGACCTTCTAAAGGAATAGTTGCTCCTCGGACTTTCACGGTTTCGCTTGTGGTGATCCACCTTGAAACCACTTCCCCGATGGCTGCGATGGCAGCTTCGAACCTACTGCGTGAAAAAAACCAGCATGGCCAACTTGCCTGTGATTCCTCATAGACCCCCCCTGCGGCCGTTGCACGGAGCAGAGGTCTTTGTCACTGTCCGATACAAGCGGTAATCGCAAAATGAGAATGTATTGACTCCTTAACGCAGTGGCTTCTAGGAGCGAATAAGGATCCTCAATGTATTGGAGTACGCAAGAAAGAATTGCGACGTCGTAGTTTGAATCATATTCCTTGGCTAAGTTAGGACGCCATTTTATGTCTGCCACTGACTCGAAAATCCCATACGCAGTGGCGACTGTTGGCGATTCAAACACGGTCCAATCCCAATGAACATGGCCAAGATAATGTCTGGCACT
>CAITYI010000305.1 GCA_903896585.1 uncultured bacterium | reverse complement strand
CGGGTGCTCAAAGGAGATGGAACCCCGTTTCGCGTTTTCACACCCTTTTATAAGAACTGGGCCGAGCACGGGTGGCGAGCACCGGCCCGGGGTTCCCTGCCAACGTTTGTGTCAGCTCCCAGCGAGGAACTTCCGGTTGTCCAATCTCCGGTTGAACTTCCGCCTGCCGGTGAGGAAGCGGCCTGGAAGCGTTGGAAACAGTTCAAAAAGACAGCAATTGCCAACTACTCGGAGGATCGCAATCGACCCGATCTAGATGGCACCAGCATGTTGTCCCACAGTTTGAAATACGGTGAGATTCATCCGCGTTCATTGCTTGCACAGTTAGCGCCCGAGGATGTTGTGTACATCAAAGAGATTTGTTGGCGCGAATTTTACGCTGATATTTTGTTCAACAATCCGCAGACGGTGAGTAGGTCACTCGATGCGCGCTATGACTCAATCATGCCGTGGGCAACGGGTCCTGAAGCCGAGAAATTATTTGAAGCATGGTGCGCGGGCCGCACCGGGTATCCGATTGTCGATGCCGGCATGCGGCAGTTGGTGACCACCGGGTGGATGCACAACCGAGTGCGCATGATCACGGCGAGCTTTTTGATTAAAGATTTACATATTCCCTGGCAGCGGGGCGCGAAATTCTTTATGCAGCATTTAGTGGACGGTGACCTTGCCAGCAATACCCACGGGTGGCAGTGGACGGCTGGTTGCGGAACAGATGCATCGCCTTTCTACCGGGTGTTCAACCCGATTACCCAAGGGCTGAAGTTCGATCCCGATGGCAACTACGTGCGCCACTATGTCCCTGAACTGGCCCAACTGGTGGGAAGCAGTGTCCATGAACCATGGGACACCCTCGGCGGGTACGACCACGGTTACCCCGAACGGATTGTCGATCACAAGACCGAACGCGAGGTCGCCCTATCCGACTTCGCTTCCATCAAAGGCCGCTCATAAGGTTGCTCCATGCGCATTGTGGCGGTTCTCTCCATGAAAGGTGGGGTGGGTAAAACCACCGTCGCTTTGGGGTTGGCGAGTGCGGCGTGGAAGCGCGGCGAGCGAGTGTTGGTGATCGACTTGGATCCACAGGGCAATGCCACCATGGGTCTGGGTGTGGAAAATCCCCCCTTCACCATGAACGATGTCCTCGTGGATTCGCAACCCGGAATTGCCAGCCAAGCCGTGGTCGACTCCGCGTGGGGCAACCGAGTACAGGTACTCGCAGCTGATCACACGTTGGAGCACCGCAACACCATGGAAGGACCACTGTCCTCCCAACGATTGCGCATCGCTTTGGGCAATCTCCCCCGGCAATTTGATCTCGTGGTGATTGACTGCCCGCCGTCACTGGGTGAAATGACCCGCAATGCATTGCACACCGCGACCGATGCCCTAGTGGTGACCGAACCCGCCTACTTTGCCTTGTCCGGTGCCCAAAAGGCAGTTGAGGCTGTGGACGTTATTCGCATGGCTTCCAATCCCGGATTGGATCCTGCGCGAATACTTCTCAATCGGGTGCGGCCTACCGTGGCCGAACACCGCAATCGGATCAAAGAGTCACGTGATGCTTTCGGCCCAGTCGTTCTTGATGTTGAAGTGCCCGAACGCAATGCAATCACTCAAGCCGAAGCTGCCGGAATGCCCATCCATGCGTGGGATTCACCCGCTGGAGTTGAACTCTCCCATGTTTTTGATCAGGTATTAGATTCCATTGCGCCGAGAAAAAGGATGTGGGGTTAATCGTGTCCAACCAGCAACCATTTGATCCCACTCCGCGACCTGCGCTGCGCAAAGCGGGTGACTCGAGTGTGAATCCGATCATTCCCGCAGAACCCAAGTCCTTTGATCAAACCAACCGCGATCTAGGGATCAGTGGCAATACGGGAGACTCCGTCCGACCCAGAAAGAAGGAGAAACTTATTGCGGTCACGGTGAGTCTTCCGAAATCACTGCGCAAAAAATTAAAGAAAGAAGCGAAGTCACGCGGATTGAGTTTCGATGACATTGTGGCCGAACGACTTGAGACTGAGCGAATTAGCACCGAAAATTCACGGCGATAGCCGCGCCACCGTCCAATGTGAGGGCTGTGTAAGGTCTGAATCTTTTGCCGTGTGACGGAACACCAATCGATCGTGCAATCGTGACGGTCGACCCTGCCAAAACTCAACACTCGAGGCGCGCACCAACCAGCCGCCCCAAAATTCCGGAACCGGAATAACGTCCGCGCTTGCAAACCTCTCATTTACTCTTTCAAAATTCGCGTCCAGTTCCGCACGACTAGCCAGTTCACTGGATTGGTCGCTGGTCCAGGCACCGATTTGTGAGTCGCGCGGCCGAGACCAGAAGTACTCCTCCACCGCACCTCGTGGAATCAACTCCGCCACTCCTGTCACGAGCACCTGGCGGTGAAGTTCGTACCAGGGAAAGAGCAGGGAGACCTGCGGGTTGCCGGAGATCTGATGGCTTTTGGTGGATGTCAGGTTGGTGAAAAAGGTGAACCCGGCCGGTGAGATGTCCTTGAGAAGTACCGTTCGGGATGTTGGTTGACCACCGGAGTCCACCGTGCTCACCACCATGGCATTGGCTTCCAGAATCGATCCACCGGCTGCCTCCGCGAACCAGCGGGTGAATTGGGTGAAGGGATCGGAGGCCAGCATGTCCTCGGTGAGCACTCCCTGTTCATAGGAAATCCGGAGATCCTGAACGCGAATATCGCCGTTTGTTACGGATCCGTCACTATTTACGGTGGCTTCCACGCCCCAATTCCACCATGATGGGCACTCACTCGCTCATTCGAGCAACATCAAGGAGGCGTACGGTGGCTGATTTCGTCCCAGGACTTGAAGGTGTCGTCGCTTTTGAGACGGGAATCGCAGAACCCGATCGCGACGGCGGTGTCCTTCGATACCGCGGGGTGAGCATCGAGGATCTGGTCGGCAAAGTCTCCTACGGCAATGTGTGGGGCCTGTTGGTGGACAACCGCTTCAACCCCGGCCTACCGCCGGCCGAGCAATTCCCACTTCCGGTCCACTCCGGCGATGTTCGCGTCGATGTTCAGTCCGCGATTGCCATGCTCGCGCCGGCCTGGGGCCTACAACCCCTCCTAGATATTGACGATGCCACCGCTCGAGAAAACTTGGCCCGAGTATCCGTCATGGCGCTGTCTTTTATTGCGCAGTCAGCCCGCGGCCTCGGTGTCCCCATGGTCCCGCAGGAACGGATTGATTCGGCCCGCACCATTGTGGAAAGGTTCATGACCCGGTGGCGTGGTGAACCCAACCCCAAGCACACCGAAGCAATTGACTCCTATTTCGTGGCCGCGGCCGAACACGGCATGACCGCATCCACTTTTACCGCCCGGGTGATTGCATCTACCGGTGCCGATGTAGCCGCTGCTATGTCCGGTGCCATTGGCGCCATGAGTGGTCCACTGCACGGTGGCGCACCCGCTCGAGTGCTGACCATGCTCAATGCGATTCGGGAGAACGGCAATGCCGATTCCTACATTAAAGCTCAACTCGATGCCGGTAAACGACTCATGGGGTTCGGTCACCGGGTATACCGGGTGGAAGATCCGCGGGCGCGAGTACTCCGTGAAACCGCCAAAAGAATTGGCGTGCCCCGCTACGAAGAAGCACTGGCCGTGGAAACCGCAGCGCTCGCGGAACTCCGCAGCCGCCGACCCGACCGTCCACTGGAAACAAATATCGATTTCTGGGCCGCCATTATGCTCGACTACGCCGAAGTCCCGGTCGAATACTTCACCGCCATGACCACCTGCGCGCGGTTGGCGGGGTGGTCAGCGCATATCCTTGAGCAGAAGAAAGTCGGTCGATTGGTTCGACCCACGGCTCGTTACATTGGCCCCGGACCAAGAACACCGCAGCAAGTCCCCGGTTGGGAAGACGGAACAGTTGAACCCTCGGGGTATCCAACCGTGTAAGCGCATATTCACATGTATACAGAGGAGAGATACTCGTGTCCGACATCCGCATCCCGTCTGATCTACTTCCAGCCGACGGGCGGTTCGGCAGCGGACCCTCCAAAGTACGCAAGGAACAAACCGATGCCCTCGCGGCAGTGTGGCAGAGTTATTTGGGAACGTCCCACCGTCAAGCGACCGTGCGCAATGAAGTGCAGCGGCTGCGTGAGGGACTGACTCACCTATTTGGCCTCCCTGATGGCTATGAAGTGGTGCTGGGCAACGGGGGCTCCACCGTATTTTGGGATGTCGCATCCTTTGGTTTGATCCGCGACCGCGCCCAATTTTTGTCATTTGGTGAGTTCGGAGCCAAGTTCGCATCCGGGGTAAAAAGTGCACCTCAGCTTGGTGAGCCCACCGTGCATGTTGCCGACCCTGGTTCAGCTCCTGCCTTTACCGCTGAAGCCGGAATCGACTCCTACTGCTCACCACACAATGAAACCTCGACCGGGGTGGCTCTCACACCGAACCGAGTAAGTGGTGCTGACCCCGATTCCCTCATGATTATCGATGCAACATCTGGTGCAGGTGGCCTCGCTGTTGACCCACTCCAATTTGATACGTATTACTTCGCACCGCAAAAGAGTTTCGGTTCTGACGGCGGATTGTGGTTTGCGATCATGTCTCCAGCCGCGATTGCTCGTGCCTACGAAATCAAAGAATCAGGTCGGTGGATTCCAGACTCACTAGATCTGGTGACCGCGATAGATAACTCTCGCTTGCAACAGACATACAACACCCCGGCACTTGCCACCATCTTCTTAATGGCTGAGCAGGTCGACTGGTTCAACGCAAATGGCGGGCTCGAATGGACAACGGCCCGCACCGCTGAATCTTCTGGAATTTTGTACGACTGGGCTGATAGCAATGAGTTGCTCACCCCTTTTGTCACTGACCCAGCCCTGCGCTCAAAGGTCGTTGTCACCATTGACGTCGCAGACACCATTGATGCCACCGCAATCACCAAGGCACTGAGGGCGAACGGAATTGTGGATACAGAGCCGTATCGAAAACTGGGTCGCAATCAGTTGCGTATTGCGGTCTTCCCTTCGGT
>CAITYI010000304.1 GCA_903896585.1 uncultured bacterium | reverse complement strand
TTCGCGCAGGTTTATTCTGAGGACCCGCTGTGGACCGAGAACGGTGAGCGATTACTGGCACTGTGGCAGTGGTTTGTTGGATTTTTCAAAGTTGGTGAAGTAAACACTGTTGCTCAGGCTGGGAGAATTTTCTATGAACGGCTTTCGGGTCGGGAGAACTACTGGTGGGGGCACCACGCAGCCTTCCAGTTCGACTTGAAATCAGCGATCATGCGGGTTCAACACCCGATCTTGGTTCTCAACCCTGCTGATGATCTACCTGAATTCACCCGCAGAGCAGAGCCCTTAATTCGCAACGGGTTGATCCAAGAGCATCCGGAGTGGACCCACGGATTCTTGGATTCACACACCCCAGCCGCAGCAGGGGTAATACTGAATTACCTTAATTCTTGATTGAGGAACTCCACACTTCGGCCCCACGCCAACTGTGAGTGCTCGACGTTAAATACTTCAGGTCGATCATCGTTAAAGAATGCATGATGCGAATTCGGATATTCAAAGACTATTACTTTGCCTCCATGTGACTCGATCTCTTGCTGACATTCAGCAATAACTGGGCCCGCGTGCGCTTCATCTGATTCAGCTTTGTGAATCATTACAGCTTTTCCGGTGAAGAGTTCCCAATCGGGATGGAAGTCGGGCCAAGGCATGGCGGGGTAGAAGGCGACCGCAGCCGTGATGTGCTCACTCACGGTGGGCGCAAGAACTGACAGCCCTCCGCCCATGCAGAAACCAATTGTTCCAACACTCTTTCCACTTACTTCAGGCCGTGAGAGCAGGAATTGGGCGCCCGCAGCAATATCTGCTCCCGCCGCGGCAACTTTGAGACCCATCATGAGCTTTTGCGCTTCATCAGGTTCTGTTGTTTCGATCCCTCGATAGTGATCTACGGCGAGGGCTACAAATCCAGCCTTGGCTAGGCGGTCAACAACCGAACGAATATGTGGTACCAAACCCCACCACTCTTGGATAACCAACACACCGGGGCCGGTTTGAGACTCTGGATAAGCCAGATAGCCACCGATGGAGTCGTTCTTCACTTCTACCGACACAATATTCACGGCTGCCACTCCTTTGCGAACTCGGAGTTCCTACTTTACCCGCAACACGAATTTTCTAGTTCAGTGAGCGTTTCACCGCAACCTTAGTTGCCAGCAGAGTGCCGACCTACTGCATCTTCAACTCCATGAGCTGCCCCAGCGTGGCAGTTGAGGATTGGTCCCATTCAGTCCAATCCATGTGGCTTTCACTACGGCAACTGAAATTATCTGCTCCCCAGACGTTGCGCCTGCGAAACATCTAGGACCAATAGGAACGCTCCTTGAATTACTATCGCAAGGCCATCGCCTGGACCCATTCGAAACAAAGATTTTTTGCCTCTGCTTCGGCCTAGGATTGCGATTCCACCAGCTATGTAACCAACATCAGCGGCTGCGTTAATGAGCAGTAGCTTGCGCAACTTTCGAATTTGACTTTGGGCAGCATCCTCAGACAGCGTGCCGCGTCGCTTCTGCGAAATCAATCCAACGCCCACAATGACAACATCAACCACACCCCATGCTGCAGTTTGCCGACCAAATGCGGTTATCTGCTTGTGCCCGCGCCTTTTTCCGGTCAACGCGATGGATGTTCCCATCACAATACTGGCGACCGACCAATTGACCAACGCTGTTGTTAGGGTCCGCTCAACTTCAACCAGCTGTTGATTACTCATGCGCTCTATTGTTAGGGATACGCACATTGAGGAGTTGATCACCCCTACTTCAGAGAGTCACCCGGATTTGCGACGGAACTCTCGTTTGCCACCTTCGCGATCGGCGTGCTCGTGGCCGTTGTTCTCACTGGGTGCGGTGCCATGCTTAGTGCTCTTAGCTGATTTCTGGTTCTTCGCTTCTAGAGCCTGCCGCATGCGTTCTTTGATATCTTCGTTGTCAGCCATGTCTCTAGTGTGGCACCTGTGACATGCATTAAGCGTGTCCGCCCTCAATTTACTCAGGCTCAGTCCTCTCGGATTGGCATTGATCGGGAACCAGACTGATAATGACTGATGATTACTGATAATGAATGTGCAGCCTAGGTTTGGGGTCGAGCTGTCGGTGTGGTT
>CAITYI010000303.1 GCA_903896585.1 uncultured bacterium | reverse complement strand
TACAGCACCCGACTCGTTGGGCAATTCGGCGACGGCTTCTTCCAAGCTGCGCTAGCAACCTTCGTTCTTTTCTCACCAGAACGTGAACCAAACGCCACAGCGATTGCTGCCGCATTTGCGATCCTGCTGGTTCCTTATTCGATTCTGGGCCCATTCATCGGTGTCTTCTTGGATCGCTGGTCGCGCAGAAATATTCTCTTTCGAGCTAACCTATTGAAATCCCTTTTTGTGATTCCAGTTATTGCAGTCGTCTTAGGTGGCAATGACTCGTGGCTGCTTGGACTCTTCGTCTTGAGTGTGCTCGGTGTGGGTCGATTTGTTCTGGCCGGATTATCAGCATCACTTCCACATGTGGCCAGTGGGCAGCAGTTAATAACGGCAAATGCGTTAACGCCGACATCCGGAACTATCGCATTTGTCATTGGTGGCATCACGGGACTCGGGATCCGCGAAATATTCGGCGGTGGCGACTCCGGCACCACGGCACTTCTCCTTTTCGCGATGGGCGCTTTTTTTTTCCGCCGGATTGATTGCCGCAACACTCGCGACACGGGCACTCGGACCTGATGCTCCCTTGACGCGCCGCATGGTCGATTCACTTCAAGGTGTGAGTCACGACCTGGTTAATGGAGCAAAAGCCTTATTCGAATATCGGGATGCCGGAAGAGCCGTTCTCCTTGTTGCCATCAATCGCATTTCATTTGGTGTCATAATCGTGGGATCACTTCTACTGCTGCGAAATACATTTCACTCACCGAGTGAACCCAATGCGGCACTTGCGGACTTTGCGATTCTTTCGGGTTTCTCCGCCACCGCAGCCCTCATTGCCGCCGTGCTCACACCCTGGGTAACTCGTCGAATCGGAATCATCCGTTGGTCATCCGTGGTGGTGCTCCAAGCTTCCGTGGGCATGGTGGTACTCGCCTGGGGTTCATCAGAAACCAATTTTGCGGCTTTGGCGGTCACTGGATTCAGTTTGGGTCTCGCCGGTCAGGCGGTCAAAGTGTGTTCAGATACCGTAATTCAGCGAGATATTCCCGACAACAGCTTGGGTCGCGTCTTTGCAATTTTTGACATGACCGTGAATATCGCGCTCGTTATCGGCATCCTTGTCGTTGCCCTGCTTGCTCCTCAGAGCGGGATTGCCCCCGTGTTGTATATCGTCATTGGGATCCTTTTAGCCATCGCGAGTCTGTGGTACTTCAAAAAACGTAATCCTGTTGTTCCTGAGGAAGGGGTTCTGTAGGGTGCTGCCATGCCTATTAGTGCCACTGAGTCCTATCAAAAGAGTCCCGTAACCCGAGATCGAATTCGCCCGCGAACTATTTTCTCGATCATTGTCTTTGTTCTTGCCACAATCCTGACCCCGGTTGCGGTGGCCGGGCACTGGGCACACTCGACCGTCATTGACGCGGAGCGCTACATCGAAACAATAGGCCCGATTGGAGCTGATCCGGAAGTTCAGGCCGCATTTGGTGAAGTCGTCACCAACGCCATTCTCGAACAGGTTGACACTGAAGCGATTGTCAGCGAATTTCTCGGCGGGCTACTTCCCGGCCTTCCCATCGTGGGGGAAAGGCTTTCCGGTCCAATTGCCACCGGGATCGAAGGGTTAATTGGCCAGGCCGTAAACACTTTCGTAACATCTGAGGCATTTACGCAGGCTTGGTTAACCCTCAATGTTGCAGCACAAAAAGGACTCATCGCCATTCTTGAAGGAGAACCTGGCGGTCCCATGCAAATTGAAGGTGACAATCTGGTTCTGAACTTGGATCCACTCATTGCTCTTGGACAACAGAAACTCGTTGAACAAGGTATTTCTTTCGCAGCAAATGTGACGGTCCCCCAAACTGATCGCCAATTTGTTCTCATGAGCGTTCCCGCCTTGGATCAAATTCGAACCATTTATTCCTTCACCGCCCCATTACTGAATTGGATAGTGGTCATTGTTGCGTTCATCTTTATTGGAGCGATCCTGTTAGCTCGCAGACGAGCGCGCACCGCGGTAGCGGTGGGAATTGTGGTGGCGGCCAGCGCTGTACTGATCTATGCAGCCGTGATCTTTGGCGAAGGGACGTTCACCAATCAATTTGTCGGATCAATATTTGAAAAAGCATCTGTGATTGTGTATCAAAACTTCCTGGCCTATTTGGTGACGGGCGTACAGGCGCTCTTTGTCCTGGGAATCCTGATTATTGTGGGAGGGTGGCTCGCCGGCCGGACTAATTCTGCTTACAACATTCGTGGGCACTTCACTAATGGTCTGAATGAAATAGCTGCTCGTACCGGATTGAAAACGGGCGATATTCTCGGACCCTATGCACCCTGGATCCGCTGGGGCGTCATTGTTTTTTGGCTGATATTCCTATTGAGTGGCACATACCTCGGCAGTATTTCGGGGGTCATGTTCACCTTGCTCATGGCTGGTGTGTGGACGGTATTGGAAATCTTTATTCGGGCTTCCGCGCGGCCCACCATGCAAGAAGTGCTTGTTGAGCAAGTTGAGGTGATTGAGGTCCGCGATCTAACCTAAATTCCAAAAGGAATTTATAGGCTTCACCCACCTCACGCCCGGGTCCAATTCCCAGTATCTCCATAATTTGTGCACCGTCGAGATCGGGTCGGATCGCATTAAGTTCTTCTTGTGCCGCCAACACTCCGATGCGAGCCTCTAAGTTGTCGTATGCCCGTTGAAGTTTCGCCGCACGGCGCTCATTACGTGTTGTGGAATCGGCGCGAGTTAATTTGTGAAGGCGAAGCAACATCGGTCCGGCATCGCGAACATAACGCCGCACGGCTGAATCCGTCCACTCTCCCGTGCCGTATCCGTGAAAACGCAAATGCAATTCCACCAGAAGTGAAATATCGTCAATTTGTTCATTGCTAAATCGCAGGGCTTTCAGCCGTTTTTGGGTCATTCGGGCACCCACAACTTCATGGTGATGAAATGACACGCGACCATCTGATTCGAACTTACGAGTTTTTGGTTTGCCAATGTCGTGGAGGAGAGCTGCAAGTCGCAAGGTCAAGTCGGGGGGTAGCTGTGGCTCATGGGTTTTCTCTAAATCAATTGCTTGTTCAAGGACCGTCAAGCTGTGCTCGTACACATCCTTGTGATGGTGGTGTTCATCTGTTTCCAATTTGAGTAGTGGAATTTCTGGCAACACATATTCCACCACACCAGTTTCCACGAGTGGAGTCAACGCTGCTCTCGGGTTCGCAGACATGATGATCTTGATGAGTTCATCGCGAATGCGTTCAGCGGACACGATTTCCAAACGTGAAGCCTGTTCACGCATTGCTTCAAGGACATCTGGGGCGATTACAAAGTTCAATTGCCCGGCAAATCGAGCAGCACGCATCATGCGAAGTGGATCATCGTTAAATGATTCCTGTGCGGTGAGTGGAGTCCGGATCAGTTGGCGCTCTAAATCCTCAACACCATTAAATAGATCGACGAATTCCAAATCTGGAAGTGTCAAAGCCATTGAATTGATGGTGAAATCCCGCCGACTGAGATCCTCTTCCAAGCTCAAGCCGAATGTCACTTCGGGTTTGCGCGACTCCTCACGGTAACTCTCGGTCCGGTAGGTGGTGATTTCCACGGATCGATCATTTTTTTGGGCACTAATCGTGCCGAATTTGATTCCGGTATCCCAAATATTGTCCGCCCAACCGGATAGACACGAAATAATCTGCTCCGGGTGCGCATCGGTGGTGAAGTCTAAATCCGAAGAATCGGTGATTCGACCGAGAAGTGCATCGCGCACGGGTCCACCAACGAGCGCTAATTGGTGTCCCGAACTGTTAAATCGCGCACCAAGTTCACGGATCAAATCCGCAACGCTGCCAAGGTTCTCAATTGCAGTGCGTTGGAGGGAAGTGGACACGGGAACCAAGGATAACCACCTCAGCGGTTTATCCTCACCATATGGCGACACCTCGTGGCAGGATACGGATGCTGCTGAGCGGTCTGGTCATTGCTCTTCTGTCCCCAACAATTCTTTCGGTGGCCCAACCAGCTGCCATTTACGCGGATCCCCTGGGATCTCAGGTCACGGTTGTCCTGGACGACCTCACTCCGGTTATCCCGGCACCCGGGGATACCTTGCGAATCTCAGGCAGATTGGTGAATACATCGGGTACCTCGATTGACCAAGTTTCGATACGGTTAGGACTTTCCGCTGGACCCCTGCAATCGCGCTCCAGCATCACTGAAATTGCCGAACTAGCCTTGG
Organism: uncultured bacterium; assembly: GCA_903896585.1. Lineage (GTDB taxonomy): Bacteria > Actinomycetota > Actinomycetes > S36-B12 > S36-B12 > UBA4592. Next base: position 1,786 of record CAITYI010000303.1, on the reverse strand, counting down.
TCCCGGAGAGAGACCCTATTGATTACTTCCTGGATCGCACCCTCGTTGAGATACCGGGCCCATTGCGTGCCGGCGATGAAAGATCATTTTTGATTCAGGAACCCTTTGATTCATTGCCGCTGGGCAAAGATGGTGTGTACAGCATCATGGTCGAAGTCCTCGGCGCCACCGCGGGTAATACCGGACTTGTCCGAATTGGCGGGTCACGCACATTTCTGCCGTGGGTGACTTCGGAGATTGATCCGATTTCCTTGGTGTGGCTGTGGCCCCTTGCCGACTACCCGGCACGCGAGGCCGATGGCGTATTTCTCAATGAAGACACGCCACAATCGTTGGCACTCGGTGGCAGGCTCGACAACCTATTAACCATTGGTGCCAATAATCCAAGCAAGGTCACGTGGATTGCAGATCCTGAGTTGCTCCAATCCGCCACCGATATTGCTTCTGGGTATCAGGTGCGAGTGACAGACACAAATGCCGGTGACTCCGGAAGTGTTTCCGGAAATGACGAATCTGAAGACCGGAATCAGGTTGCGGTTGGTGATCTATCCGCGAGTGCTGGAAATTGGCTCACTCGTTTAAATGCTGCTCTCGCCGCTGCCACACCGAGTAGCAAAGATTCCGTAAGCGATCGATTGCCTTTGCGGGTCATGCCATATGCCGATGTTGATGCGAGTGCATTGGAGCGGGCACAAATGGACGTGGATTTAGTGCGAGCAACAACCATGGCTCCTGCGGTTGCTTCGACAATTCTTGGTAGCAGTATCAGTGGAACCATTTACTGGGCACCATTTGGGCGCCTCAATAGTAAGACCGCAGATGTACTCGCTTCCTCAGGTGTGCGTACGGTCATTGTGAACTCCAGTGCCCTCCCTGCTGTGAACACCGATATACCCAGTACTGGGCTTGGGGTGATTGGCACCACATTCGGTGCTATGAATGCAGTGTTAATCGACAGTCGGCTCACCAACACCTTGGGACTATCTCAGAATTCACGCTCCCAATCGATTGAACTACGTCAAAGATTTCTTGCGGAGACTTTGTTGGCCAGTCAACTTGTTCCGGCTGATGCTCTTTCCCGTTTCATGGTGGTCGGCCCTGCCAATATCCGATGGAATCCCAATAAATCCACTTTGAATGAGCTACTTTCTGCCACGGATACGGCACCGTGGCTGAAAAGCGCGACCTTAACGGATTTGCTGGAAGAAGGGGCTACCACAACTGCTCGCAAGCGTGGTGGCTACGGACCACGAGCCAAGGATTCGGAATTAACTCCACAGTATTTAACCCAGGTTCAGCGGGCATCTACTCAACTTGCCTCGCTCACGGCAATTTTAGATAACCCCAGCGGTTTCTCTGATTCTTATGCAGAGGCGATTCTGCGCACTGAATCAGCTGCTTGGCGCGATGACCCAGAGACCGGACTTGAGTTGCTGCGCAGTGTTCGGGCCGGACTGTCCGAACAGATCAGTCAGGTATACGCCCTTTCTTCAGGAACCATCACCCTTTCCGGCGATGAGGGACTGGTCCCGGTGACAATCGCCAATGATCTTGATCGAGCCGTCACAGTTGGGGTACAACTTCGCGGATCACCAAGTGCACGGTTAATCAGTGACCCATTATTTGGTATCACAATTGAGCCCGGCAAAAAAGTGAGTGTGGAACTTAATGCTCAAGTGGTTGGTGGCCGCGCTTTGAATACCGATGTTCAATTACTCACACCCGATGGTCAGAATTTTGGTAGCCCTGCCCAAATTCAATTGGAATCAACCGCCTATGCCCAGGC
>CAITYI010000302.1 GCA_903896585.1 uncultured bacterium | reverse complement strand
TGAGCACAATAGAGCCTCCTCTTATTCTGGATCAGGTACTTATGATCTTTAGGGAGGGTGGAACGTCCACAGACAACTGGCAGCAGTCATTCAAGGAATTCCATCAGGCTAGATGTCAAGTGTTCCAGCCTGAGGGGATTGAGCAAATGCGGGAGTTGAGAGACACCTACCTGCACTTCGCAAAAGTGTGGATTTACCGGAAGGTCTTGAGCCCGAACTCGTTCCTTCCGGTTAAAGGAGTCACTCAGTGACAATCAACGCGAGACTGGAAGATGCGGATTTGGTTGTCGTGGGGTCGGGGTTTTTTGGACTGACTATTGCCGAGCGCGCGGCAAGTCAATTGGGAAAGAAAGTTGTGGTCGTTGATAAACGAGATCACATTGGTGGAAATGCGTACTCATTTATTGAACCTGAAACCGGCATTGAAGTTCATAAATACGGTTCGCACTTGTTTCATACTTCGAATTCTCGAGTCTGGGAGTATGTAAATCAATTCACTTCATTTAATTCCTACCAGCATCGCGTTTTCACCAAGCATCACAATCAGGTGTATTCCATGCCAATCAACCTAGGAACACTCTGCCAATTTGTGGGGCGTTCCCTCACGCCCGCCGAGGGTGCTCGAATTCTTGAGGATTACATCAAGGTGGAATCTAAACTAGATACACATAATCTCGAGGGTAAAGCGATTTCTCTGATTGGTCGACCGCTTTATGAAGCATTTATCAAAGGTTATACCCAAAAACAGTGGCAGACGAACCCTGCTGAACTACCAGGAGAGATTATCTCCCGGCTTCCAGTTCGCCTGAACTTCGATAATCGTTATTTCAGCGATACGTGGGAGGGGCTACCCGTTAACGGATACACGGCATGGGTGGAAACCATGGCAGCCACTCCTGGAGTCACTGTTGAACTGAATACTGATTATTTCGAAATCGGAAACTTGATTCCAATGACAACACCTGTTGTGTACACGGGCGCAATTGACAGGTACTTCAACTACTCTGAAGGTGAATTAGGTTGGCGAACATTGGACTTTGAGATTGAAGTTCTCCCAGTTCACGATTATCAAGGAACATCTGTCATGAACTACGCAGACCTTGATGTTCCATTTACTCGGATTCATGAGTTTGCGCACTTACATCCAGAGCGTAAACGTAGCCAGTCAAATACTGTGATCATGCTCGAATTCAGTCGCTTCGCCTCTGTTGTAGATGAGCCCTATTACCCCATCAATTCGGCCAAGGATCGGGAGAAGCTCCTGAAGTATCGGGAACTGGCCGCAAAGGAAGCGAAGGTTGTTTTCGGCGGAAGGCTGGGTACCTACCAATACCTCGACATGCATATGGCTATCGGCAGTGCGCTCTCAACTTTTGACAACCAAGTTGTGTCGTTATTGCAGCAGTAGCGGCAACCAGGAGTCGATTTCGGATTCAAACCGAGTTCGATCACTTGCAACCCAATCGCGAAATCCCATTTGATCTTCAGCAGATTCCTTACGGTGTGAAACTACTTCGGCCAGAATCGT
>CAITYI010000301.1 GCA_903896585.1 uncultured bacterium | reverse complement strand
TCATCGCCGAATACCCACATGATCCAGGTTGTCTGCTCGCCCTCTTTCTTGATGTCGTCCACCTTGCCCCGGGTGAATCCATTTTTATTCCAGCAGGTGTCCCGCACAGTTATATTCGTGGCACTGGCATTGAGGTCATGACTTCGTCAGATAACGTGCTGCGGCTCGGCCTAACCCCCAAGCCGGTATTCGCTGATTTGGCGCTGGAGGCGTTGCGCTTTGAGCCAACCGAAACAATGGAGCCCTTTACGGTCCGCACAACCCATGATTCAGTGTCCGTTGAAAGTGGTCACTACCGCTTGATTTTGGCACTGGAGTCCGAAACCACCGTGATGTTGATGAATTCGGAATCAGATCCCCCTGATAATTCATCGGTAATAATCCAACCCGGACAAGCGTTAGTTATTACCGCACCTGAACCTTCCGCCAACATTTCAACCAGGGGTACGGTCGCCGTTATCGAGGTGAGTGATTTCGGGTAGCTGAGGTGAAAACAACAAATTTCACACCTTGCTCATCCGTCACAGGACGTCTTCACAACTTCAAATGTCAGACCCCCAGTGTTGACTACCTTCATGATCGATAAGACGGTGCGTTAAGACCGTGCGACCCGTACACCAAGCACGAGACGCACGCCAAGCACGAGACGCACGCGAGGCAGTTGTGATTGCTGACCCGGTGCTCTTGGAGCAGTTGCGGCATCAGGAAGTTGAGCGCAATCGCTTATACCTCGAGCAGGCCCGCATTCTGCGGGAGATTGCCGGTCCGCACCGCATCAGCCAAGTAGTCAGCATTGAATCGGACTGTCCCACGCAATCAACTACCCAAGTTTCATCGACTTTGCGCACCATCACAATCGACGATGGAATCCGCGAGCAGGTAGCGGTACACCTGCGCTGGTCATTTACCGAGAGTCAGCGGCGCATTGACCATGCACGTATGTTGTATGGCCCATTATCGGAGACTGCCCAAGCACTCTATTCGGGCAGAATTTCAGTGGATCATGCAACAGTTATCTGCAACGCCGCTGCGAAACATTCGCTCGCTTGGCAGCCAGATGCTGATACCCAGCAGCAATTCATCCGCGACTGCGCGCATTTGCAGAATCGAGTGCTTCCCATTGCGGTAGAAAGCACGGTTTCGCGGACAAAATCTGCTGCAGACAAAGCGTTGGAGAGAATCGATTCCGAGGGCCAACGCGAACGCCGCCGTTCACAGCGGCTGCTTCACGATATTTCGATCATTGATGAAGGCGACGGTCGGGCGCTTTTACTTGCCCGCATGGGAATATTGGAGGCACAAGCATGTGCTGCAGCGATCCGCGCCCACGCAGGTTCGGAAAAATTCGCAGACCTGTGTGATCCGCAGGGAAATGCTTTACCTGCTGGGCGGACTCGTATTGCGGCGCTCATCGATCTACTTGTGGGTTCTCGGAGTGCTGTCGCGGGTGCCGGAACAACTCTCACGGCTCAGGTTGACCTTGTGATCGATCTGAATACTCTCATCGGCCTCCAAGAGGCCATGGGCACTTGCACTGAAGGAAATCGAACTCCATTTCAGGTCGCAGGATCAGATATCCGAGACTTTCTGTCAATGGTTGACTGCGACCTCACCCTACGTCGGTTGGTAACCGATCCGCTGCGAGGCCATTTGCTTGATCTGGGGCGAACCCGTTACACCCCCGGAGCCGAGCTTCGGCGACTGATCCAAGCCCGTGACATCACCTGCAGATTCCCTGGGTGCAATCGGAGTGCCAAAGGTGGCGAAATAGACCATGCCCAAGAGTGGAATCGCGGTGGCGAAACCTCAGCAGCAAATCTAGGTGCCCTGTGTACGCGACATCATCAACTGAAAACCCACGGGGGCTGGAGCATTGTGGCAAGTGGCGCAAATGGTTGCTGTACCTGGCGTGCTCCGCATGGAGTCACCTATTCCGTACCTCCGAATTCGCACGCGCCCGAACCACCCACACCCGAACCACCCACACCCGAACCACCCGCACCCGAACCACCCGCACCCGACCCACCCGCACCCGACAATTCGGACCCGCCCTTCTAAACGGGTCGGGATTAACCAGGCCGGGATTAACCAGGCCGGGATTAACCAGGCCGGGATTAACCAGGCCGGGATCAACCAGGCCGGGATCAATTAAAGGGTGTCAGGATCTGCGGCCAGCGGAATATCTGGCACAATAGGCAACCTACGCAACCGGAGCCCTGGTCTTTGTCGTGGAATCCCATTCGTTCCATAAGTTTTCATCGATGCCGTATACCCATGAGCATCAATGACTCTTAAAAAATTTGAGGAGTTTCAATGTCTGCCAGTACCAACTCCGTGACCAAAGCAGATGGCACACCCGATTACAAAGTTGCCGATCTCTCCCTTGCCGAATTCGGGCGCGATGAAATTCGCCTCGCTGAGCATGAAATGCCAGGGCTCATGGCTATGCGGGAGCAGTTTGGTAAATCCAAACCGTTAACGGGTGCCAGGATCACCGGCTCTTTGCACATGACCGTACAAACTGCGGTCCTCATCGAAACACTCGTTGAGCTTGGGGCCGAAGTGCGCTGGGCTTCTTGCAATATTTTTTCTACCCAAGATCATTCAGCGGCCGCAGTTGTTGTCGGCCCACACGGAACGGTTGACAACCCACAGGGTGTACCGGTGTTTGCCTAGAAAGGTGAAACACTGCCTGAATATTGGTGGTGCACCGAACAAATTCTGATGTGGCCAGATGGTAAGGGCCCAAACATGATCCTTGACGACGGTGGTGACGCAACCCTGCTCGTTCACAAGGGCAAGGAATTTGAAACAGCCGGTGTCGTTCCTAAGCCGGACGCGGATACTTCCGAGGAGTACACCGTTGTGCTGGAAACTCTCGCTCGGACCCTCACCGAAGATCCGCAGCGTTGGACAAACGTTGCCAACGGCATCATTGGGGTAACCGAAGAAACCACCACGGGTGTGCACCGTCTGTATGAAATGCATCGTGAAGGTTCACTGCTGTTCCCGGCGATCAATGTCAATGACTCTGTCACCAAGAGTAAATTCGACAACAAGTACGGCTGCCGCCACTCACTCATCGATGGCATCAACCGGGCAACCGACGTCATGATTGGTGGCAAGGTTGCGGTTGTCTTCGGGTTTGGCGATGTAGGCAAGGGCTCAGCCGATTCGCTTCGTGGCCAGGGTGCGCGGGTGGTCATTACCGAAATCGATCCGATCTGCGCTATGCAGGCCGCAATGGACGGCTATCAGGTTGCCCGAATCGAAGATGTCATCGACCAGGCAGACATCTTCATCACGGCAACGGGTTGCTACGACGTGATCACGGTTGAACACATGAGCAAAATGAAGCATCAGGCGATTGTTGGCAATATTGGGCACTTCGACAACGAAATCGACATCACTGGGCTGGCCGCCTACCCCGGGATTGTTCGCAAGACAATCAAGCCGCAGGTAGATGAGTGGACATTCCCCGACGGTCACTCGATCATCATGTTGTCCGAAGGCCGTTTGCTCAACCTCGGTAATGCGACGGGTCACCCATCGTTCGTCATGAGTAACTCATTTACCAATCAGGTACTGGCCCAGATCGAACTGTTCACCAAGAGTGATCAATACTCACTCGATGTGCACGTACTGCCCAAGCACCTCGATGAAATGGTGGCTCGCCTGCATCTAGATGCACTGGGAGTTCGTCTCACCGAATTGTCCAAGCCGCAGGCAGAGTACCTGGGTGTCGATGTCGCGGGCCCATACAAGCCAGATCATTATCGCTACTAATCGAAACTGCACCTTGAAAGATAACTTCACATCGGTTCTGCCTCTCGATAAGGGCGGGTGTCCATCTTGGGCACTCGCCCTTAGGCTTTCATAATGACATCTGTTGAAGCTTCTGCTGATTCTGCTGCTTCTCGGATGCCGGTGACATTCACTATCGCCGAACAGGAAGGTCGGTCCCTCATTTGGCCCCGCTGGGGGGTGTGGGATGCGGTAATTGCAATTGGTGGATTTATTGTCCTGACCGCCCTGGTTGCAATTCCACTCATCATTTTTGATGCCGATTTAGTTCTGTTCGTGTTCGTCGGGGGATTAGTTCCCTGGTTAATGCTGGCCGGGTGGCCGGTATACGCCACCTGGCGGAAGGGCAATGGCGCCCGGATCGATCTGGGTTTGATTCTTCGCTGGTCCGATGTGGGCTGGGGGATGGTATTTGGTATTGCCGGACTATTGGTGGCCGGAGTCGGAGCTTATGTCACCACGCTGATCGTGGGGGACTTTAACTCTGCGGCGGGTGAGGTCGCCTTGGAGTTGCGCGAGTCAAGTTCAACTGCCACCCTCCTTGCATTCGCAGTAGTCATTGCCGTGGGGGCGCCGGTGGTGGAGGAGATCGCCTTCCGCGGAATGCTCTTCGGAGCACTTCGAAAGCGTGGAATCAACCCCATCTGGGTCGTGGTGATCACCGCGGTGGCTTTCTCGTTATTTCACCTTGAACCTACTCGGATCTTGGTCCTGCTACCCATTGGTATCACCCTCGGGCTGGCTCGGTGGAAGACCAACGGTCTTGGCGCCCCGATAGTCGCACATATGGTGAATAACCTGCCAGCAGCCGTGTTCTTGCTTATTGACGCGCCCGGGGTGACACCATAGGCACATGATTGGAATACCGGGAAATGAAAACAGCGGAATCCCTGCCAGCGGAGGCTCTGCGGGCACGCGCGGAAGGGTCCTCGTTGTTGACGATGACTTAGCCCTTGCCGAAATGCTGGGGATCGTGCTGCGAGGTGAAGGATTTGAGCCGGTTTTCTGCGCCGATGGTGCCGAAGCCATTCAGGTATTCCGGGATTCGCGGCCAGACATTGTGCTTCTGGATTTGATGCTCCCCGGGCGCGATGGCATTGAAGTATGCAGAGCGATTCGTGCGGAGTCGGGTACACCGATTGTCATGCTGACGGCGAAAAGTGACACCATCGATGTTGTGGTTGGCTTGGAGTCCGGTGCAGACGATTACATTGTCAAACCATTCAAGCCCAAAGAACTGATTGCTAGAATCCGCGCCCGAATGCGCCGCAATGATGAAGTATCAAACGTTGAAGTGACCATCGGAGAACTCGTGATCGATGTGAACGGCCACACGGTTCGCCGTGGAGACCAATTTCTCTCCCTTACTCCACTGGAATTCGATCTACTCGTGTGTTTGGCACGCAAGCCCGGTCAAGTTTTTACCCGCGAAGCATTGTTAGAAGAAGTGTGGGGCTACCGACATTCTGCAGACACTCGACTGGTCAATGTGCATGTGCAGCGACTGCGATCCAAAATTGAACATGACCCCGAACGACCCGAAGTAGTTCTCACCGTCCGGGGTGTGGGTTACAAGGCAGGGCCCCAGTAAACCGTGTGTAATCGCGGGTAGGTGTCATGCGCTATTTCTTTATTGGACTGTTAGCCCCATTTCGAGGCATTCGCAGAGTGTGGCAAAGATCTTTGCTTATTCGCGTGACCGTCTCGACCATGATCCTAAGTAGCATTGTGGTGACAGTTTTGGGATTCTCCCTTCTGTCTCGAGTTACAACTGGCTTACTGGATGCGAAAGAAGTGTCCTCGGTCGGTGAGGCTTCTGCTGGATTGGGTGAAGCCCAGCGATTACTCGATGCCGCCAACACCGGGCCGTCAACTCCCTCGCCAGCCCGATTGGTCGACAGTGTGATTACCATTCTCGGTTCACGTTCTGGATCGCCGGCAACATTTGAAGTCCTGCTGCTGTCCTCTAGTGGTGAAGTGGATGCACCCGAGCGTGGCACGAATCTAGTTGCGGTGGCCAGCGTTCCGGAGGCTCTGCGCACGTCGATTCAAGAAAATACCCGCCAATCCTGGACTTTTTCGCCCATTGTCTTTTTGGATGGCCGACAGGTGCCCGGCCTGATCGTGGGTGCGCCCTTGACTGTCCCCACGGTCGGACCATATGAGTTGTATTACCTGTTTCCCCTCGAGCAAGAACAGGAAACATTGGATCTGGTTTCCAGCTCCGTGGTGGGAACGGGTGTTGTCCTTGTTATTTTGGTGGCCGTTGTTGCGTTACTGGTCACGCGGCAAGTGGTGGTGCCGGTGCGTGAAGCCGCACGAATTGCTCGGAAGTTCAGTTCAGGAAAGCTTTCTGAACGTATGCAGGTCAAAAAAGAAGATGACCTAGCACAGCTTGCCCAGTCGTTTAATGAAATGGCGCAGAGCTTGGCCACGCAGATTAGACAGTTGGAAGAACTGTCTCAATTACAACAAAGATTCGTGTCAGATGTTTCCCATGAATTACGCACGCCATTAACAACAATTCGAATGGCAGCGGATGTTATGTATGAAGATCGTGAAAAGTTCGACACTAATACCGCGCGATCGGTCGAACTCCTCCAAAATCAATTAGACCGATTTGAGGCACTTTTGGTTGATCTACTGGAGATCAGCAGATTTGATGCTGGTGCGGCCGTGCTAGATGTGGAGCGCATCGATCTAGTTCCCCTCGTTGAACGAATCATTCAGGCCAGTGAACCATTAGCTGTCCGCAACAACCTGAAAGTGAGATTTGCACCCTATGAGCGCCCCTGCCTCGTGGAGTGTGATCCTCGACGCATCGATCGAGTAATGCGTAATCTGTTGGACAATGCAATTGAACATGCCAATGAAGCAGGGGTTCTTGTTGAACTAGCCGGCAACGAATCCGCGGTCTCGATTACCGTGCGTGATTTTGGTGTAGGCCTCAATCCCGGTGAAGCGAGTTTGGTTTTCAGTCGATTCTGGCGAGCAGATAAAGCCCGAGCCCGCACAACCGGGGGAACCGGATTGGGTTTGGCCATTGCGCTGGAAGACACCCGGCTGCACTTCGGCTGGCTTGAAGCAGAGGGTGAGCCTGGTCAGGGGGCCTGTTTCCGCCTGACCTTGCCTCGACTGCAGGGTGGCGTTATTGACCAAGCGGCACTTCCACTATTTGATGAACTTGCTCCATCCGACGAAGTAGACAAACATGATCAGGATCCACCCGCGGGCCCGGATTCACCGGTAACAATCGGGCAAGTGCGAACCGCTAATCCTGGGGATCTGGGCCCGCGGGTGCAGGCGACCGGAGTGGGTGGGCTTATTCACGATGATCGCGAAACGCCGCGGTGGCAGCGGGGTGACTTGTGAAATCCCAGATGCCATCCGCGCGATCCATTTCTCGTAGCGCGTTCGTAGCGCTCGCAGCGGTCGTGACCCTCACCGGTTGCGCGGGTTCAACAACTTCCTTTATCGCGCAGGTACCAACGAGTGGACCTATTGAGCAAGGCCAATTGGTGTCCAATACATCCGCAGACCAATTTATTCGGGTTATTGCCCGACCGCCTTCGGAGGGAATGACACCAGCCGAGATCGTGCAGGGCTTCCTTGATGCTTCGGCGTCTTTCGATGGCGACCATGCGGTTGCGCGAACCTATCTCACGTCAGAGGCGGCAGCGAGCTGGTCGCCGTCATCCGGAGTTGCGGTCTACGACGGTTTACCCACATTGGTGGAGGCCGGAGCAGCTGTGCTGATGAGTTCTGCACTCAATGGTCGAATTTCGATCATTGGGCGATATTCGGTGGAACCACCCGGGGCGGAGTTACGAACAAGCTTCTTCTTAACCCAGCGAGCCGGTGAATGGCGCATTAGTGTTCCGCCACCGGGACTTCTCTTATCTTCTTTCGATGTCAGTCGGGCGTATCGCAGTTACTCGGTGTATTTCTTTAACCCCAGCTTTGACACCCTGGTTCCGGATCCTCGCCTTATTCCCGTGATCGGACCGGCACTGGCCACAGATTTGATTCAGCGGTTGATCCAGGGACCCAATAACTGGTTGAAGCCGGCGGTGAGAACCGGCTTCCCCGAAGGCGTGGGATTGGCAGTAGATGCCGTCACGGTAGAGAATGGAATTGCGCGCGTGAGCCTCGCCCAGTCTGTCCAATTGGCCAATGACAATGTGCGAGTGGCCATGTCACAGCAGATTGTCTGGACCCTTCGACAATTACCCGAAGTACAAAGTGTTGAGATTTTTTCGGGTGGGGCCCCCTTAATTGTGCCCGGAGCCCCGAACCCCCAACCGCGCGACCTGTGGCCAGAGGTGGACCCCGGTGGATTACCCAGTGGGTCCGTTGGTTTCGTGGGAACGCCGGCGGGTGTAGTTCGATTAACCCCGGATGGCAGCGCAGCAATTCCCGGTGCGCTGGGAAATCAAAACATCCCACTGTCCCAAATTGCGGTGTCGCGGGATAGTAGTCAAATCACGGTGGTGGATTCGGATGGCCAAATGTCTCAAGCTCGCTCACTTGTCGGCGCGCCCCTTAACCCCTTGGTGAATGGTGATGGTGCCCAATCCATCGCCTATGACGGGGTTTCTGGATTGTGGTTCGTTGACGGGCTCGGACGAGTGTTCTCCATGGCCAGCAACGGTGAGGTGTTTCCAATTGAGGTCACCGGTTTGGCCGATGAGGATACCGTCGTAGGCGTGTTTCCATCGCGTGATGGCACTAGGGCAATTGTTGTCATTGATAATGGGGTGAGTACCAATCTCCTAATGATGCGGGTCACCAGACCATCGGCTGCCAATATCACCCGAATCTCCCTGCAAGCCCCCATTCGAATTGAATCCAAACTCACCGCTGTCATCGATGTCGCCTGGTCGAGTTCAAATACGATTGCGGCGATTGGGAGTGAGAGCGCTGGCGCTCTACAGGCATATGAAATTGATATGAGCAGGGGGGAAGTGCTTTCCCAAGGGTCACCCGAGGATCCCGTGAATATTGCTGCCGCCCCCGGACTGCCGACACTCATCGCCTCTGCCGACGGCCAAGTGTACGAGAACTCAACGGGGTTGTGGATTGAACGAATCGTTGGTCTCGCACCGTCTTACCCTGGATGATGACGCTTACCCTGGATGATCACGC
>CAITYI010000300.1 GCA_903896585.1 uncultured bacterium | reverse complement strand
TCAGACGCGATTTGTGTTGCGTAAAGCGCTGAGCAAAAACTTGCCGGTGGTTCTCGTGATCAACAAAGTTGATCGATCCGATGCTCGCATTGCCGAGGTGGTCGATGAAGCTTATGAATTGTTCTTGGACCTTGATGCAAATGAAAAACAGATTGAGTTCCCGATCGTGTACACCAGTGCCAAAGCGGGTCGTGCCTCGCTTACTCGCCCAGAAGATGGCGGCATGCCTGATGCCGAAAACCTGGAACCACTGTTCAAGACACTCATTGAAACTATTCCTGCTCCGACCTATACCGAAGGCGCCCCGCTACAGGCCCATGTCACCAACCTGGATGCTTCGCCGTATCTTGGTCGGTTGGCGCTGTGTCGTGTGCACCAAGGAACAATCACCAAAGGCCAGCAGGTTGCCTGGATTCGCCGTGATGGAAATATTGAGCGCGCCAAGGTTGTTGAGCTACTCATCACCGAAGCTTTAACGCGGGTTCCGGCGGAGAGTGCCGGCCCCGGTGACATCATCGCCGTCGCTGGAATTCCTGAAATCACCATTGGCGACACATTGGCTGACATTGATAACCCAGTTGCTCTTCCAATCATTACGGTCGATGAACCGTCTATCTCGATGACGATTGGTATCAACACGGCACCGCTCGCGGGTCGCAGTGGCGGTACGAAATTAACGGCCAATATGGTGAAAGAGCGTTTATCCGCGGAGACCGTGGGCAATGTGTCAATTCGGGTGCTGCCCACCGAACGTCCGGACACCTGGGAAGTCCAAGGTCGAGGGGAACTTCAACTCGCAATTCTCGTGGAGATCATGAAGCGCGAAGGCTTTGAATTGACCGTGGGTAAGCCTCAGGTGGTCACACGCACAATTGATGGCAAGATTCATGAGCCCGTTGAACGGTTATCCATTGATATTCCCGAGGATTACCTTGGTGTTGTCACCCAGCTCATGGCATTGCGCAAAGGTCGCATGGAGCAAATGATCAACCACGGAACCGGCTGGGTGCGCATGGAATATCTGGTGCCCGCCAGAGGCCTTATTGGTTTCCGCACCGAGTTCCTCACTGAGACCCGCGGCACCGGATTGCTCCACCATGTATTCGAGAAATACGAGCCGTGGTTTGGTGAGTTGCGTACCCGCCCAACGGGATCTCTGGTAGCTGACCGAACCGGTCCCACCACCGGATTTGCGCTATCTAATCTTCAGGAACGCGGCACCATGTTTATTGGACCGGGCACTGAAGTGTATGAAGGCATGATCGTGGGTGAAAATTCCCGGGCCGATGACATGGACGTCAACCCGACAAAGGAAAAGAAACTGACCAACATGCGCCAGTCGTCCTCTGATGTCCTTGTGCCCCTGATTCCCCACCGTCAACTCTCACTCGAGCAAGCGTTGGAGTTCTGTCGAGAAGATGAATGTGTGGAAGTAACACCATCTGCCGTCCGAATCCGCAAGGTGCTGCTCGGAGCAGCTGAACGTCAGCGGGCTGGGCGCAAACCTAAGGGTTAAGTCTGCGCGATACGTGACGGTTCCAAGTTTTTTGGACCGCAACTGCCAAGCGCCATCCCCCACCGCTCAGATTTCATCATCGGAAACTCGGTCGGGAACCGAACAGAAACACGAATGGGATAACCGCCGGAATTGACGGGGTGGCTGTTATATAG
>CAITYI010000299.1 GCA_903896585.1 uncultured bacterium | reverse complement strand
TGGTGGGGCGGTAGTTGTTACTGGTGGCACGGAGACAACTTCTGGCGGCTACAAGTACCACACGTTTAATTCGACTGACACTTTGACCGTCTCAGGTGGAAGCAAAACCGTCGAATATCTAGTGATCGCTGGCGGCGGTGGTGGTGGCGGGTCAAACGGCTATAATAACAAGTTCGGACAATTTCGCGGAAAAGGCGGTGGCGGTGGGGCTGGTGGACGCCTCACGGGTTCGGTGGCCCTTAATCCCGACAACTATGTATGCACTGTCGGCGCTGGCGGCGGTGGAGGGTATGGCATCAACACCAACGGTGGCGCGGGGACAAATTCTTCGCTGGGAACGGTAGCAATATCTACCGCTGGAGGCGGCGGGGGTAGCAGTAATAATGCAGGTGGTAACGGTGGGTCTGGGGGCGGTGGCGGCGCTCAGGCGGGTGGCTCTACCGGCGCTGGCGGCACCGGGACCGTTGGGCAGGGCAATGATGGCGCTAGTGGCGGCGGTGGCGGTGGCGGGTCTAGCAGCGCTGGCGCGAGCGGTGGCCTCGGAGGGTCTGGATCAACAGATTATGGAACTGCGCGGTCTGGCGGCGGTGGCGGGTCTAGTGCCAGTGGATCAGATGGTGGCGCGACGTACCCGTCTGCTGCAACCGTAAATTCGGGTGGTGGTGGAGCCGGGGTGCTGGCGACTGCCTCTGGCGACTTTGGTGGCACATCCGGCGGCAGCGGCGTAGTGATTGTGAGGTACGCGGTCTGATGGCCTACTTTGCCGAAATTGATGAAACCAGTGTAGTTACGCGGGTGCTAGCCGTTCCCAACCGTGAGCAGGATCGAGGAGCCGACTTTCTCTCGCTTGACCTAGGGCTTGGTGGCAATTGGGTGCAGACCTCGTACAACTCCCGAGCGGGAAAGCGTGTGGACCCCCGAACGCAAGAGGTGATCGGTGACAACCACTTGCGCTTCAATTATGCCGCGCCGGGTTTTACCTATGACGCGACGCGGGATGCCTTCATCCCGCCCAAACCGCATCCTGACGCAACCTTAGACGAGCAAACGTGTCTATGGGTTATTCCGTTCGAGGTGTTGATTGACGAAGGAATCCCGAGTGACCTCACGGAGTAGAGAGTGCGGCGGTTGCACAGCCTGTTGTGGGGGAACCCTGTTGGCGAAGGCTAAAGGGCACTACATCTACCCCGGCAAGCCGTGCGCGTTTGTTGCGAAAGATGAGGGTTGCACGATTCATGGGGACCGCCCCAAACTATGCCGCATGTTTGAGTGCGTGTGGTTGTCTGACCCATCTGTGCCCGATGAATTGAAGCCAAGCAACAGCAATCTGATCATCGTGTCGGGTCCTGCCCCTGTTGCCTTACCTGTTCACGGGCAACAGGTGTCTAAAGATCATCAGGTGATGTATGACGAATGGCTTGCCACTCGGGCCTGAGTCCCTAACGGAACCATTCACGCCCCGCGTGGCAGTAATCGTCACGTTAGCGACACGGCGTAAGCCGGAATAACGGGCCGCCTGTTCTGGCGTTTATCCAGCAATTCACGACGACACGCTGACTGTCGGATGAAGGTGTCACCATCGTCGCGTGCGTATCGGTTCGCTCTTTAGTGGATACGGCGGGCTGGACCTAGCAGCTCTGGAAAT
>CAITYI010000298.1 GCA_903896585.1 uncultured bacterium | reverse complement strand
GACGGCTGTCCACGTCACGGCGGGCACACTCTGGGTGGGCCAGGTGGCAATTGCGAAGGGCGCGTAAATAACCGAGTTGATCAGCATTGCCATGGCAATTGCGCCAAGGGCTGGCACGGTGGAAAGCTTGCGCGCCACAATGATTGGGCCAAGGGCATAACCGACAACGGTGATCACCAATGCCCCAACGGAGATTAGATCCCCGCCGGAAACATCGAGCCCCACCAACGCGGCGACACCGAGAATGCCGACACCTAAACCGATAAGGCGCGTCCCCGAGAGGCGATCATCGAGTCCTAATTTCCATGCGAAAATTGCACTGACAATCGGGACCGCCGCAATGAGCAATCCGGTCATGGAACTACTCAGCCGAATCTCGGCGTAGGTCAGGGCGCCAAAAGGTCCGGCGATTTCAATAATGGCGAAACCGAAAACCCACTTCCAATGACCCTTGAGTTCAGACAGGTAGCCCTGCTTCCAGGCAATGGGGATCAGGACCAGGGCGGCAATGGCTACCCGCAGGAAAATGATGACGGGTGGAGTGAGGTCTTCCACGGCGACTTTGATCAATAGGTACGGCAAACCCCAGATAAATCCCAAAGAGAGGAACAGGATCAGACCGCGACGCGACATGAAGGCACACTAGGTGGGTGGCAGAAGTCAACCCGAGTCGGGGGAGTGAAGTATTTCGAATTCTGTTACTGGCCGACTCATTAAGTTTCCAGGGACCACTGGGGATCGTTTCCCCCGAGGACCAGCGCCTCTACCCGAAGGTGATGGCCACCGAGCTGTCCAATACCTGGAATAGACCCGTGCACGTTCACGGCTCAGCCCGAGAAGGTTGGACCGCTCGGGACGCATGGTGGGCACTCACAAAAGATCCGTTGGTGTTCGCGGACTGGCTGCCCAAGGCCGGTGCGGTGGTGATTGGAGTCGGGGGCATGGATCAACTCCCCGCCATGGTGCCCACCTATATTCGAGATTCCCTGCCCTACATTCGACCGGGAACACTGCGCCGCAAAGTGCGCCGGTTGTATCGGGATCTCACCCCGAGGGGGATTGCGCTCACCGGTGGGGTGATCCGCCAACTACCTCCCCAGGCAACTGCCCGTTACCTGACCCGAATTGTGCAGGCGGTCCGGGCGATCCGGGGTGATATCCCGATTCTCGCCATGACCCCATCCCCCTATGGGGGCGATACCTATCCCTCACAGAAGTTCCACGCGGCGGCACGAGTGTCCATGCTCGAGTGGGGGCGACGATCCGCGGTGGACGTTCTTGACCTGGAAGATCTGGTAACCGAGGAGCGGATCAAGGGTGGGAGCAACCCGGATGGCATGCATTGGGGCTGGTCCACCCACCAGCGGGTGGGAACCCTGTTGGCGCACAATCTGATGGCGAACCTGACTCGATAGTCTTAACCCTCCTACCTGACTAGAACATGGTTGTACTCAAGAGAATGGATTCGTAAGCCGTGGCTGAGAAAGAAGTGAATACCGATCCGCGCGAAGCGGAACAGTATGACTTCGTTGATATTCAACAGCGTTGGTTGCCGGTCTGGGATGAACTCGCACCATTTCGTTCCGGGGACCCAACCGATTCGCGACCCAAGAAGTACGTCATCGACATGTTTCCCTACCCGTCCGGGGATCTGCATATGGGGCATGCCGAGGCGTATGCAATAGGCGATGTCATTGCCCGGTATTGGGTGCTCAAGGGATTTAATGTTATGCATCCCATTGGCTGGGATGCCTTTGGATTACCGGCCGAAAATGCAGCGATCAAGAACAACTTGGATCCAGGGACCTGGACCTACGAAAACATTGCCCAACAAAAAGCGTCCATGCGTAATTTCGCGTGCTCATTTGACTGGGACCGTGTCCTGAACACCTGCGATCCAAGTTATTACCGCTGGAATCAGTGGTTCTTCCTGCAAATGTTCAAACGCGGATTGGCCTACCGCAAGTTCAGTGCGGTCAACTGGTGCCCCAATTGTCAAACGGTGCTCGCGAACGAACAAGTTGTGGCCGGTGAATGCGAACGCTGCGACACGGTGGTCACCAAAAAGAAACTTGCCCAGTGGTATCTGCGAATCACCGAATACGCGGATCGACTCCTCGAGGACATGCAAGAACTCGAAGGTAAATGGCCCGAGAAAGTGCTGTTAATGCAGCGCAACTGGATTGGTCGCTCCCAGGGGGCTCATGTTGATTTTGTGATCGAAGGACGCGAGGAACCGGTTACGGTGTACACCACGCGCCCAGACACTCTCTTTGGTGCCACATTCTTTGTGGTAGCGGTGGATTCAGACTTGGCTGCTGAGTTGGCAGCAGGTACCCAAGCGCAGCCCGAATTTGAAAAGTATCTTGAAAAAGTCAAAGCTACATCTGAAATGGATCGATTGGACTCCAGCCGGGAGAAGACCGGTGTGTTCCTTGAGCGCTACGCAATTAATCCGGTCAATGGCGAGAAGATCCCTATTTATGCAGCTGATTATGTCTTGGCTGATTACGGCACCGGTGCGATCATGGCTGTACCGGCACACGACCAACGTGACCTCGACTTTGCTCGCACCTTCGATCTCCCCGTCAACGTGGTCGTCGAATCCGAGACGGATCCGCGGGAGACCGGAATCGCCACAGCAGACAATGGTGTTCTGATCAACTCCGGCCCCCTCGATGGTCTGACGAAAGTTGAAGCAATACCTCGCATGATCGAGATTTTGACGGAGCGCGGAACCGGAGAAGTAGCAACGAACTACCGTTTGCGCGACTGGCTGATTTCCCGCCAGCGCTACTGGGGAACTCCCATTCCCATAATTCACTGCCCAACATGTGGTGAAGTTCCAGTGCCTGAGGATCAACTTCCGGTCGAACTTCCTAGCACCGAAGGCATGGATCTCAGTCCACAAGGGGTGTCACCATTGGCAACCGCCACCGATTGGGTCAACGTTGCCTGTCCTCAATGCGGTGGTGCGGCACTCCGCGATACCGACACCATGGATACCTTCGTGGATTCATCCTGGTACTTCTTGCGTTACACGGACCCGAATAACTCCGAAGCGCCATTCGCGCCGGAGAAAGTTAAAGAATGGTTACCCGCTGATCAATATGTTGGTGGCGTAACCCACGCGATTTTGCACCTGTTGTATTCGCGCTTCTGGGTCAAAGTCGCTTTTGACATGGGACTGGTGGACTTTGTAGAACCATTCACCCGACTTCTTAATCAAGGAATGGTGCTCAAAGACGGTAGTGCCATGAGTAAGTCACGCGGGAATCTGGTGCGACTCTCTGATGAACTGGGGGAGAACGGCGTTGACGCAATTCGTCTATCCATGGTTTTCGCCGGACCACCCGAAGATGACATTGACTGGGCGGAAGTGTCTCCTGCCGGGTCGCGCAAATTCCTCGCCCGCGCTTGGCGATTGGCCGGCGATGTCACCAGTGCCCCCGGAGTTGATCCCACCACTGGTGATCTGGGAATGCGCAAAGCAACGCACAAGACAATTGCGGACGTCGAACAAAGCATTGAATCCATGCGATTCAACGTTGTTGTGGCTCGCATAATGGAATTGGTGAACGTCACTCGGAAAGCAATTGATTCCGGATGCGGGCCGGCTGACCCGGCGGTTCGGGAGGCGGCGGAATCCATTGCAATCATGCTGTCTGTTGTTGCGCCCTATACAGCCGAGGACATGTGGAACAAGCTTGGTCACCAGCCTTCCGTTGCCCGAGCAGCGTGGCCGGTCTTGGATCCTGCTTTGTTGGTACAAGATTCCGTAATCTGCGTGGTGCAGGTCGCAGGCAAGGTCAAAGATCGACTAGAGGTATCACCGGATATCGATCCGGCAGAACTTGAGAAGTTAGCCATGGCTTCAGAGGTGGTGTTGGCAGCATTAGAGGGGAAGGGGGTTCGCACGGTGATTGTGCGAGCACCCAAACTCGTTAACGTAGTTCCGCAATAATGCCCCGCATTGCATTTGTCACGGACAGCAGTTGTGGTCTGCCACCTGAATACGTACGT
>CAITYI010000297.1 GCA_903896585.1 uncultured bacterium | reverse complement strand
TTATTCGACATGAAGGGCTACTCCTGTAATAGCAGTGACAAAAAGTGCGAGGGTTAGTTGGGTAGAGGGTTAAAGGGTTTGTACATCGGCTTGTTTGGCCTTTACTGCGACATATGCCTCAGTAAGGAGGGTTTTCTCCGAATCGGTTAATGGAGTTTCAATGACCTTCTTAATTCCAGTGCTTCCGATCTCTGCTTCCACTCCCAAATAGGCGCCGGAGAGCCCGTATTCACCATCGACCCAAGCGCACACCGGCATGACGGTCCCCGAGTTCTCGTGAACCGCACGCGCCATGCGAGCGGCGGCAGCTGATGGTGCGTAATAGGCGGAGCCGGTTTTAAGAAGTGCCACAATCTCCGCACCGCCATTGCGGGTGCGTTCCACGAGTTCATCGATTTTCTCTTGTGACAGGATTTCAGATAGTGGCTTTCCGTCCACACTGCAGGCAGATGCCACAGGAACCATGGTGTCTCCATGTGAACCCAATGTCAGCGTGGTGACGCTAGATACTGGAACTTGTAGCTCTTCGGCAACGAAATGGGAGAACCGGGCAGTATCAAGCATTCCCGCTTGGCCGATTACTCGGTTATATGGAAACTTCGACACAATTTGGGCAAGTGCTGTCATTTCATCGAGTGGATTAGCCACATTAATGATCACGCAGTCAGGTGCGTACGTGGCGATATTTTCCGCAACACCACGCATGATCTTCGCATTTGTTTCAATGAGATCCATGCGACTCATGCCGGGCTTGCGGGGCATGCCCGCCGTGATAATTACGATTTCAGATCCGGCAATGGCCTCGTAGCCGGTGCCATCGGTTCCAGTTGTTTGCCCCACGATTTTGGTTTCGAATCCTTCAATCCAGCGGGATTGATTCATGTCCAAAGCCAATCCCTCGGCTTTGCCGTCGAGGACATCGGTGAGAACGACGGTCTCAAAGATGTCGTACTCTGCGAGCCGCAGTGCGGTTGTTGATCCATAGAAACCTGCGCCAATAACGGCGACTTTGCCCGAGCGTGACATGAGTATTCCCTTCACGTGAAAACATTGACCTAGCGAATTATCTTGACGTCAAGATACCGTGTCGTGGAGTGGTATTTCAGTTCGGGGTTTCAGTTTGGGGCCGGGACCCACAGGGCAAATATGGTGAGTATCACGCCCAAAAATCCCAAAACGGCGACATCGACGGCTTTGGACCGAACCACCAGCATTCCAGCCGTCGAATTTGATAGGAAAAGTCGAAGAAATGCAGCCAGTAACACGCTCACGGCCAGACCAATTGAGCCGCGCCGGAAATGATCCGTGGCGATCAGAATAAGTGAGATACCGATTCCAAGAAGTACGAAAGTAATGGGCCACTGGGCAAATCGAGATCTTTTCCGCTTAGGCAGCGGGTGCACACTGGCGCCGGTGTTGTCCATATTAATCACCTCAAGGCTAACAACTCACGAGCTTTTGCGAGCTGCTCGTTCGGCACTCTCCACCACATTGGTCAGCAGCATGGCGCGGGTCATGGGTCCGACCCCGCCGGGCATGGGTGCAATAAATGCTGCAACATCGGCAACATCTGGGGCGACATCGCCCACCAAGCCTTGATCGGTGCGGGTAATACCAACATCCAAGACCGCCGCACCGGGTTTGACGTTTTGGGCACTAACAATTCCGGGTACTCCTGCTGCAGCAACAATAATGTCAGCACGCTTCAATTCCGATGCCAGATCTTTTGTCCCGGTGTGGCACAAAGTGACCGTCGAATTCTCAGTGCGGCGAGTCAGGAGAAGTCCCAGTGGACGACCAACGGTCACTCCACGACCAACAACCACAACATGAGCCCCGTTGAGGTTAATGTCGTAGCGGCGCAGGAGCTCAACGATTCCCCGAGGAGTGCAAGGAAGTGGTGCTTCAATACCGAGGACCAAACGCCCAAGGTTCATGGGGTGTAGGCCATCTGCATCCTTGTTTGGATCCATAAGTTCCAAAACCCGATTGGAATCTAAGTGCTTTGGCAGGGGCAGTTGCACAATATAACCGGTCACCGAAGGGTCAGCGTTGAGTCGAGCGATCTCTGCATCGACATCGGCTTGGGTGGAGTCCTCTGGCAGTTCCACCCGAATAGATGTGATGCCAACCTCGGCACAATCTTTGTGTTTACCACCTACATATGCATGGGAACCGGGGTCTCCACCCACGAGCACGGTGCCCAGACCGGGGAACACTCCCAATGCCTTAAGTGCATCTACCCGAACGCGGAGATCTTGCTTGACCGCGTGGGCCGTGGCTTTTCCATCAAGAATCATGGTCGCATCCTTGCATACGCCGGCTCTTGAAAAAATCCCGTCATCTGCTCCTCGACCCAATCAATCTGGGCACCGTTGATAATGCAATCGCCACAAAGGTGAGCCCGATTCCAATAAAGAGTTGTGCACCTAACTCCGTGCCGTCGGTTGGTAGGACAATATCGAGCACCACTGCAGCTGAGAGCTGACCACTGATGGAGATTAGAGCAAAAAGCAGCACACCAATTCGAGGGACCGCCCAAACCGCCATGGCAATGAAAATTACTCCCAAGACTCCACCTGAGTATGCCCACCACGGAGCACCCGAAGCTGACTCGATTCTTGTTTCGCTCCCGAGAATCAGAATCACAAATGCCACACCGAGCGCGGTAGTTCCGAAAACGAAATTAAACCAAGCGGCAGAAAATGAGTTTCTTGCCTCAATTCCCAATCGTCCGTTAATGGCCTGCTGAACCGCGATCCCAGCGCCTGCCGTCAACGCCAAAATAATGGGGATAATTTCAAAACCAGTACTGTCGAATCGATTGGACGCCGCAATGACTACTCCCGAAATCGCAATAAAGGCAGATAACAGTCGCATTGGAGTAATCCGAACAACTCCGGCAGGGCTCAGGCCAACACGATCCACCACGATCGAGTTCACAATTTGCCCGGCTACAACTGTCACAGTAAATAGGGCGACGCCAATCAACGGCACGGAACTCGTTTGCACCCCAACATAGAATCCGCCGAGCACGCCTCCCAGCACCTGCCACCGGGGGAAACTACCCACCCGCAATTCTGCGACTATTCGCCCGATTCCGGCACGCACTTTGCCGCTCAGCAAGGCCATTATTGAGAGAATCACAAAGCCTGACCCAAAACTGATAACTGCGGCCTCGACACCGCTTCCCGCGAATCCGGCCAATTCGCCATTTACGCGCCCCTGGACCGAGACCAGGGCTCCAAAAAAGAAGGCACCAACCAGGGCAACTTCTCTCACGCGATGTGTGCTGATGCCAATCCTCACCTAGATGAAATTTTGATTAATGAAAGAAGTGTCGGGTATCGGTGAAGTACATGGTGATACCTGCAGCCTGGGCGGCCTCAATTACTTCTTGGTCCCGCATGGAGCCACCTGGCTGGACAACCGCTTGAATTCCGGCATCAATGAGAACTTGAAGTCCATCTGCAAATGGGAAGAAGGCGTCGGATGCTGCAACTGACCCGGCCGCTCGATCGCCAGCGCGCGTGACAGCCAAGTGCGCAGAATCAACACGATTGACCTGTCCCATGCCAATTCCTACTGCCGCCTGATGCTTGGCGAGCAGAATCGCATTGGATTTAACTGATCGACAGGCACGCCAGGCAAACTCAAGATCCTGCATGACTGATGCACTCGCCGGTTCCCCTGACACCAATTGCCAGGTGTCGGGTGAGTCTCCGGGCGCATCCAAGGTGTCGGACGTTTGCACTAAGAGACCACCTGAAATAGTTCGCGATTCAAATTTTCGGCCTGGGCGCGGCACGGGTAACTTCAGAATTCGAAGATTCGCCTTCTCTTTCAAAATCTCCAATGCTTTTGGATCAAAATCCGGAGCGATGATTACTTCAGTGAACACGGGTACTAATGCGCGAGCCATGTCTGCGGTGACCATCCGGTTTGCGGCAACTACACCACCAAATGCGGAGACCGGGTCGGTGGCATGGGCTTTGTTATAGGCCTCGTCAATGTTTAACCCCGTAGCAATGCCGCATGGATTCGAGTGCTTAATAATCGCAACCGCAGGGTCACTAAAGTCGGATGCAGCACGCCAGGCTGAATCAGCATCAATGAAATTGTTGTACGACATGGGTTTCCCATGTAGTTGCTCGGAATTGGCAATGCCGACGTCTTGCGCAACAGCAATATAAGAAGCAGCGTCTTGGTGCGGATTCTCTCCATAGCGCAACACCTCGCTGCGTTTCCATGCTGTTGCGCGCCAACGAGGGAATTCCAGATCTTCGGATGCGACGACCGTGGTCATCCACGTACCTACCGCAATGTCATAGGTCGCGGTGTGGGTGAATGCTTCTGCGGCAAGTGCGGCTCGCACTTGCAGACTGGTACCTCCAAGTTGGATGGCCTCAATGATCCTCGGATATGCAGCTGGAGACACTACGACAGCGACACTGGCGAAGTTCTTAGCGGATGCGCGAATCATGGCAGGTCCTCCAATATCTATCTGCTCCACACAGGCATCTATTCCGGCTCCGCTAGCCACGGTTTCGTTAAACGGATATAGATTAACAACCACCAAATCAAAAGGCTTGATATCAAGTTCTTCGAGTTGTTGTACATGATCAGGATTTCGAGTATCCGCCAATAATCCGGCGTGAATGGCCGGATGCAAAGTCTTGACCCGACCATCGAGGCACTCCGGAAATGAAGTGACCGCACTCACCGGCGTGACCGGAACACCTGTTTTCTCAATTGTTTGTGCAGTGGACCCCGTCGAAACGATTTCTATACCCAAGGCACTTAATGCGGCTGCCAGTTCTACTATTCCGGACTTGTCGTAGACGGACAACAACGCCCGCCTCACCGGACGCAGACCAACGGGCGGTGTCGTCATCAGAAAAGAAAACCTTCCTCGTCAGGGTCACAACTCACTTATCAACTTACATTCAGATCGACTTATATTCAGATCAACTTTAATTTAACTGGATTGAAGTAACTCTTTAATCGTAGCCGGTAACAAAACCCTCTCAACCACCTTAATTCTTTCGTGGAGTATCTCTTCGGTGTCACCGGGTTGTACATCCACCGATTCTTGGGCCACGATCGCACCAGTGTCCACACCGTGGTCAACAAAGTGAATGGTGCAACCCGTCTGAGTCGCACCTGCACTTATGGCATCGCGAACGGCATGTGCGCCGGGGAAATTGGGCAACAGAGCCGGATGTGAATTGATGATTCGGTTGGGAAATGAATCCACGAACAACGGCCCCAAAATTCGCATGAACCCGGCGGAAACGATCAGCGCTGGATTCCACTGTGCTACCGCAGTAGCTAGATCGCGGTTCCAATCATCCCGAGACAACCCACCCGTTAATGGCACCGCTTGCACAGGAATCCCCGCGCTGCGTGCAAAATCTACTGCTCCACAGTCGGGAACATCTGTCACCAAGGAACAGACCAATGGGCCAATATCTGAATTGAGGATCGCTTGAAAGAGGGAACCTGTGCCGGATGCGAGAACTACTACTCCCCCATTCACTGTGGCGCTTCCACACTTTCACCTTGTAATGCTCGATAGGCGAAAGCTGTCACCAATGCGGCAATCGGCAGCGCAATAATTGTTGGAATCCCCCAGAATAACCCGGAAACCAGATAAGCCGCGGCACTCACCAGGAGGACCAAAATAGCCACCGCCCAATTGGTCCGAACCAGATTCGCGCTGGCTCGGAGGGCTGCAAATGGTGCGTAACCGCGATCGAGTGCAAAAAATGGCGCAAACTGAAAAAGCAAAATGACAATGAGCGCCGGGAGTATAAAGAGAACAAGGCCGGCCACAAATGCGATCATGATGACAAAGATTGTGAGCGCGAATGCCCCGAAATATGGTCCCAGGAAAGTTTCAGCAAAACCAATGCGTTGCCCTCGAGTCACATAAAGCGCACCTCTTATGACGCCTGCTGTGGCTAAGAACGATGCAATCACGAAGAACAGGGCACCTAGTAACGCCATGGAAATGGAGTTGGCTTCAGCGTTGAAACATTCAGTCAAGGCCACGATATTCATTTCCGCACCGGCCGAAGTGGGCCCGCCTTGATTGAGGCAAATAGTTACCGTTTCAGATAATGGACCTGCAGCCAATTGTTGCCCAAATTGCAAAATAGTCACCACGAGTGAAAGGGTCACAAAAGCTAAGAAGTTGGCTCGATAGGCCAATCGCGCCCATCGAAGTGCCGCACCCATGCGAACGTTATTCATTCTTGAGGCATCGATTTCACTCTGGCACACCCGACACTACCGAGATGGAAACTGGGCGCTTGCGGGTGAAAAATCTTGCTGGAACAACCGCTACTGGAATCATTCCCACGGTTAAGAGGAGCCACACCAATGAGCCCAACAGGGTGGGATCTGGTCCAAGATTGACCAGGCGCACATCCCCTAAATTTCCGACCGCGAGTAGGGACAGGCCCATGATGATAATCGCCGCTACTACCCCAATTCCGACCGCAATAACCAGACGAATGAGCACCGTTTCTCGGGACATGTGAAGTGACACCCCCACACCCCATGCGATGCCCACGCAAATGATCACCATTGGCAAAAGCCAGGAGACCGCACCCGCTGTCTCCGGCAGAACCGCCAGTGGAGGGAACGGCGGAAGTTGTGTGGGTGCAGTGACCGGGATGAACGGAGAAATCATGACATCGGGGCCGATAGTGAAGCCCGCACCTGCCAAGTAGGCAACAGCCCAGGCGAATAAAACAGGAAGGTATCCAAGGCTCAACACGGTAATTGCTAGAAACCCGCTGTAACCGGGATCGAGTTGGTTGTATAAGAACAAAACATCTGAAAAATTAGCGACCAAAAGTAGCGCTACGAGCAGGGCGCCGATTCCTAGTAAAGCGAGAGCCGCGGCCACACCACGCACCACAATGAACCGCAGGAGCTCGGGAATGCGAATCGGGGAGTGAGCAATCGAGAGAACACCGGCAACCACTGCAGTTCCATTGACCAGTATCGCCACCCCAAATGTTGCCCATGCCGAGTATGAAACATTAATTGAATCAACAAATGCTGCGGCACAGACCTCGGCTGCTAAATAGGTTATGAAAAGCAGTGAGGTTGACACGGCGATCAGACGCTTTTCATGGCTGAACCTGCGTGCAAGCGCCCTTGCTGCGAAAAAATTCAATATCCATGGAATCACCACCAGACCCCAGGGCAGCAACGTGAAAGTGGCGGCCCCTAATCGAGGTGCCGATCCGTTCATCAGGAGCCAACTCCACGTTGTTGACTCAAACAATGCTCGGGCTTCGAACTCGGAGGCGGAATCCACCAGAATCACCGGCATCACAACTATGGCAGTGATCACCACGGTAACTACAAGTGAGCGCAGGCCGAACAGTATTCCCCACGCCGCGGCCTGAAAATCTGTCCGCGCAGTGCTGGTCCGGTGTTTTCGCCGTTGTGGACCCGCCGGTTTTTCGGGGCCCCCGGGTACATCGGAATCTAGGGTCTCCATTGAACTCACCTGCTAACGATTACAGTCTGCGAGGGCTTTCGCTGGTATTGCCACGCTCGGGATTCGGGTACCTGGGTCCGAAGGGATGGCACACCCCTAATTACTGCATGATTTTGCGCATGAGGTCCGCAGCGGCACTCGGGGTCTTCCCCACTTTGACCCCAGCGGCTTCAAGTGCCTCTTGCTTGGCCGCCGCCGTACCCGCGGAACCCGACACGATTGCCCCCGCATGACCCATTGTTTTACCTTCCGGAGCAGTGAATCCAGCAACATAGCCGACCACGGGTTTGGTGACGTGGGCTTTGATGTACGCGGCCGCGCGCTCTTCGGCATCGCCACCGATTTCACCGATCATGACGATGGCATCGGTTTCAGGGTCATTTTGGAAAGCTTCAAGGGCATCAATGTGGGTGGTGCCAATGATGGGATCCCCGCCAATGCCCACACAGGTGGAAAACCCAAAATCGCGCAGTTCGTACATCATTTGATAGGTGAGGGTTCCAGATTTGGAAACGAGGCCAATCCGGCCAGGTTTGGTGATATCTGCTGGGATGATCCCGGCATTGGATTTCCCTGGACTAATAATTCCAGGGCAGTTGGGCCCAATAATTCGAGTGGATCCAGAGTTCACCGCGTATTGGTAAAACTGAGCGGTGTCGTGAACTGGAATACCTTCGGTGATCACTACACATAACGGAATTTTCGCGTCCACAGCTTCTTCGACCGCTGCTTTCGCGAACTTCGGTGGAACAAATACCACGGAAACATTGGCCCCTGTTGCGGCCATAGCATCTGCGACATTGTTAAACACTGGGATGCCATCCACTTCCTGTCCCGCTTTTCCAGGGGTCACACCTGCAACAACTTGCGCGCCACTTGCCACCATACGTCGAGTGTGCTTTGTTCCTTCGGATCCGGTCATGCCTTGGACCAAAATTTTGCTGTCATTGTTGAGCCAGATAGCCATTGTTATTTCGCTCCTTTACGAGAAGCAGCAAGCTCAGCGACCCTGCGCGCGGCTGCATCCATGGTGTCGACAAGTTCAATAAGGTGGTGATTTGCGTCGGTCAAGATTTTTCGACCCTCAATGGCATTATTACCGTCTATTCGGCACACAATGGGTTTGGTGACCTGATCGCCTAACTGCTCAATAGCCTGCAAAATCCCATTAGCAACGGCATCGCAGGAGGTGATCCCGCCGAAAATATTGACGAAAACTGCTTGAACATCAGGATCGTTTAACACAATGTCCAAACCATTTGCCATTACTTCTGCCGACGCCCCCCCACCGATGTCTAAGAAGTTGGCTGGCTTGATCCCACCAAATTCCTCACCCGCATATGCCACCACATCGAGGGTACTCATGACCAGACCGGCACCATTGCCAACAATCCCAACGTCGCCATCGAGTTTTACATAATTGAGATCAAAGCTCTTAGCGCGAGCCTCGATGGGGTCGATCCCTTGATCAACGAACTCAGCATGTTCGAGTTGGCGGAATGCGGCGTTGTCGTCAATGGTCACTTTGCCGTCGAGTGCAATCACCTCACCGGTCGGGGTCAGCACAAGGGGATTAACTTCCACCAGGGTGGCATCTTCGCGCACCATGATTTCCCACAGTGTGGTCAAAATATTAGCAACTTGACCTTGAATGGCCTCGTCAAACTTCGCCGCCTCCGCGATTTCGCGTGCCTTGGCAGGTGTTAACCCTTCCAGCGCATCGATTCGGATTTTGGCGAGTGCGTCTGGGTTATGGGCGGCAACTTCTTCAATTTCCACGCCACCTTCGACACTTGCCATGGCAAGGAAAGCTCGGTTGGCCCGGTCGAGGAGTATCGAAACGTAATACTCCTCCGCAATGTCTGCCGCGTGGGCGACCAAAACTTTGTGAACAGTGTGTCCCTTAATGTCCATGCCCAATATCGCTTGAGCGACCTCTCGAGTCTCCGCCGGATCCTTGGCCAACTTCACGCCACCTGCTTTACCCCGCCCACCCGTTTTTACCTGAGCCTTGACCACCACTGGAGCACCAATTGACTCGGAGACGGCAACCGCGGCTTCAACAGTTTCGCAGACATCGCCGGCAGTGATCGGAAGATCATGTTTGCCGAATAGTTGTTTGGCCTGATATTCGTACAGATCCACGCGAACTCCTCGTTATGGGTCGGGCTCAGTTTTCTGGGTAAGGCTCATTTTTCTAGGTCGGGCAAGTGCGAACAATCTGAAGGTTCCAGATCCGCCTCAGCCTAGCCGGGGCGGACGCACTTCATTGAGGGATCAAATGTGATCTTCACCCCATGTTGAGCGGGCGGACATTCGAAGTGACCCACTCCACAACAGCAGCTGTTGGCGTGCCGGGTGTGAAAATCTCGGCGACTCCCATGGCCTTGAGGTCTGGAATATCTCCGTCTGGGATTATGCCACCGCCAAATACCGTGATGTCCGACACATTCAAATCCTTGAGTTTGTTCATGATCTCGGCAAAGAGGGTGAGATGGGCGCCGGAGAGAATAGAGACGCCAATCACATCTGCGTCTTCTTGGATGGCGGCATCAACTATTGCAGCCGGAGTCTGGTGCAAACCCGTGTAAATAACCTCGAAGCCGGCATCACGCAGGGCCCGGGCTATTACCTTCGCGCCTCGATCGTGTCCATCCAGTCCAGGCTTGGCAATAATTATCCTGATGGGTCGTGTCGAAGTGGACATGAACACAGGCTACTCGTTTCCATTAATTGCCCAATAATCAAGGGGGCTAAGGTTTGCCCATGACTCAAGGTTCCAGTTATTCGATCGTTATCCGAATGCACGTCACCCCAGAGGTACACGCCTCCGGTGCAATCCTTACCGCCGTCTCCGAAACCGGTGCGGTCATTACCGGTCTCGATATCTCCGAGCCGGGCCACGATATGACCGTTGTGGACCTCAGCGCCATGGCGCGTGACCCCCAACATGCTGAGGAAATCCGAATCGTCCTCAACGCAATTGAGGGTTGCTCGGTTGACAAAATTAGCGATTCCGTCTTCCTGATTCACCTCGGCGGAAAAATTGGAATTTCACTCAAGGTACCCCTTCGCAACCGCACGGATTTAGCACGCGCATACACACCAGGTGTCGCTCGGGTCTGCATGGCGATCGCTGAAAACCCTGCTGATGCTCGCAACCTCACAATTAAGCGGAACACCGTTGCTGTTGTCTCCGATGGCTCCGCTGTTCTCGGACTAGGGAACATTGGTCCAGAGGCTGCCATGCCTGTCATGGAAGGTAAAGCAGCTCTATTCAAGAAGTTTGCCGATGTTGATGCATGGCCGATTTGCCTTGACACCCAAGATGTCGATGAAATTGTGCGCACCGTGGAGTTGATCGCCCCCGGCTTCGGCGGAATCAACCTTGAAGATATTTCAGCACCTCGTTGCTTCGAAATTGAAAAGCAACTGCGCAAGAAACTGAACATCCCCGTATTCCACGATGACCAACACGGCACCGCAGTGGTGGTCCTCGCCGCGCTCATCAACGCGAGCAAACTGGTGAATAAAGACTTTGCCAATCTCAACGTGGTGATGTCTGGCGCGGGCGCGGCAGGAGCCGCTGTTGCCGAATTATTGATGTTCGCCGGATTGAAGAACATCATGCTCTTTGATTCAAGGGGTGCGGTGTCCACCAAGCGCAATGATCTTGATCCTTCAAAAGCTGATTTGGCCATGCGAACCAACCTTGGTTGCTTCGAGGGAACAATAAAAGAGGCCTTGGCTGGAGCCGATGTCTTCATTGGTGTTTCTCAACCGAATCTCATTGATGCCCAAGACATTGCCACCATGGCGGACGATCCCATTGTTTTTGCTCTGTCCAATCCTGACCCCGAGGTCAACCCGGTTGAAGCCGCGAAAGTTGCCAAGGTCGTGGCAACCGGGCGTAGCGACTACCCCAATCAGATTAACAATGTTCTGGCATTCCCCGGGATCTTTAGGGGGCTCCTTGACAGCGGTGCAGTGAACATCACTCAGGAAGTCCTTGTCGCGTCTGCCGAAGCTATTGCCAAGTGCGTGACGCCTGAAGCACTCTCCCCCGTGTACATCGTTCCCAGTGTCTTTGACACTTCGGTTGCAATTGCAGTGGCTGAAGCAGTGATTGCCGCGAGTGGAAACACCCGATCGGTAGAGCGCTAACAAATTTGACCTATGTCTCTCGAGAGAGTTTTACCGCTTCTCGAACCGCGACTCTATGCAGGTCTGGGTGCTCTTTGAGGAATGTCTCAACGGCCGAGTTATCTATTCGCGACAGGTCTCGCAATGCCCACCCAATTGCCTTGGTAATGAAGAACTCCCGGGAATCTGAGTGATAATCGCAAAATTCAATGAGGAGATCAATGTCTGTGTCTGACTTTCGACCCCTTTGATGCTGAATCGCCGCGCGATTGAGCCAGATATTTGGACTCGTTAACCATTGGCGCATCAGGGGTACACATGGATACCGCACAGATACCGGAGAAACTGCGGCAGTGCCGAGGCCATCGACGGTGTCCCACCACGATTTTCTCACTATCAGGAATGCGACATGTTCTTCGAGAAAACGGTCATCGAGTGAATCACTGAAGTGGGACATCAGGTCATAGGCGACGTAGTGGTATTCCCGCTGCTCCCATGACCACAGTGTTCGCACAGCTTGAGCGAGCTCCGACGCAGAAGGTGTTTGCATGTCTGCACACAAACGGCGAACAAGGGCACGGCGCTCTGGTGCCTGCACACCCAAGAACGGCGCAATGTTTTTCATGTACTTCTGAGCACCAGCTGCCTTGTCAGGATTTCCTAGCCGAGGCAACTCTTGACGTAGGGGTGGTAGAAGATTCTCACTGAGGGACATACTTGCTACAGCTTTTCA
>CAITYI010000296.1 GCA_903896585.1 uncultured bacterium | reverse complement strand
GTGGCTCGATCGCCCCGATCGCAAACCTGACACTGCATAGGTCGCCGACACGTGGTTGTAGCGATCGACTCCTGCGAGGCGAGTCACGTACAGCACGCCAGACTCTCGCAGTGTCGGGGCTGCCAATGTCAGGGCCTTCTGAAGGTATGTCGTTCCAGTCTTTCGCGGGCCTACGTGGATGACAATTGAAGTCGCCATTGATGCGCGATCAGGGCGTCACTGGTATCGATTGGTAGGAGGTATCGATCTCACCGATGCTGACCAACGACATCGGCTTCTTGCTCGTACCGCCCTCGATCACAATTCCGTTGCCCTTGATGGATCGGAATGTAGCCGAAACCGTGACCTTGTTTGTGCAATCAGGTGAAGAGCTCAGCGAGATGTTGGGAATCTCCACCGAAAACGTGGCATGGTGTTGCTCTGCCGAAATGGTGCGCGTGCCCTGGCCTTGGCCGGATGTTGCCGAGATGACGGAGCATTGTGCTCCAGCCTTGGCCGGGACCTGAGCGACCTTCATGGCGACCGAGGCCGTTGCTGATCCATTGATACTGTGGCTGGCGAGCTTGCCGCAGGCATTGGGGTAGGTGGGCTCAATGCAATTACTAAATGAAAACTCCCCGATTACCGTGGGAGTTGTGCCCTGCCCCACGGTAAACGTCTTGCTGAGGGTGGCAGATTTACCTGGCTTGATCGCCTGATCCTTTTTAATGAACCGAGCGCTCGTGGACCACAACTCAAGGGGCCTACTGACCTTCATGGTAGACAGGGAAGTACCTGCGTCCAAGGTTAAAGTGCCGGCACCTTGTCCCGAGTCGCACTCACCCGGAACGCAGAGGTTCACGGTCGACTCGCATTTCCAGCGCCCCATTTCATTGGCTCGAAGGACGAAGGATGCAACAGTGCTTCCAAGACCATTTTGCCAGAAGTTGCGGCCCGTCTCCATGCCCACGACCGACTTCCCCGAGGGGCTCGTGCACGAGAGCTCTTGGCCAAGAAAGAGACGGTCGGTAGTGTCCTTGACCGTTAGCAGGCTGGTGATAAAGCGCCGTTCCTGGTCCCGGGCGACATCGAATTCGACGCTGAAGACGGACTGGCGATGATGAGTCTCCGGTTGAAGTGAAACCACGGTAGGAGAGGTGTCCTGAACGGTTCCGTCATTTGCGGCATGGGCAATCGATCCGCTGGCCATGGCTATCACGGTGAGCCCCGCTACAGCAATACGGGTAATAACGATGCGAGACACAGTGCCACCTCCGTGCTTCCGGTCAGGACCGTTGATGTCAAATGCTTCACGCGGTCGAATTTCTTGGTGCTCATTAATTAGTGCTCGTTATTATGACTCAGCGTGCGGAGCAATTGGTCACGAGGTGGCCGCACGGTCGCCAGGCATAAAAAAGTTGAATAAGCCCTCGAGGGCATCAAAAATTCCGTCATCTTGTGGAAACTTCGGATCCGGGTCCGGTGTGAGCGCTAACCCGGCTGCAATTCCCCGAGCTAGGGTCTCGGCGTTGTCCCGTTCCACCAGCACCGCCCGCGGGTTTCCCGCGACCATTTCCCGGATTCCCGCGACCATTTCTCGGATTCCCGCGACCATTTCTCGGATTCCCGATGACACATCGGTGACAACGACCGGAACTCCAAGTGCCAGTGCTTCTGCCAGTACGAGTGGTGCACCTTCGGTGCGCGATGGAATAACAACAACCCTCGAAGATGCAATAACTGGTGCGGCATCAGCTACCGGTCCGCAGAACTCGACACCTTCCAGTTTGCGATTTTTCAACTCAGCCTCCATGGGGCCACTGCCCGTCAGGCGAAGGGTTAACCCTGCGGGACGTTGCATTTCCCATGCATCCAGGAGCAGGTCGGGTCCTTTTTCTATGGAAAGCCGACCAATGAAATCAATGGTGTTGCCGCGCACCTGAGTCTTGGCTTCGGTGAATTGCTGAGGAGTAATGGTGGTTGGATTACCGAGCGTGACGACATTGGTTAACCCAGCTTGCGCGAATGCCTGGGCATCTTCGGCACTGAGAACGGCAAAGTATTCACATGCTCCACTTAGTTTTTGTGCTCGGTGGATATCGCGGCCGCTGGCCGCTGCGGCAAATGAACCGTGATATTGACCAACAACTGGGAAGTTGGCGTCAACTTTCTCGATAGAGTCCAAGACAATTTCTAGTGACCACAGTTGGGTCGCCACAATGTTGGCACTGCCCAGGGATTTCAGGAGCGACCGCAACTCCGTTACCGCGTGAGCACGAAGTTGCGCCCGCAGATCACCATTGGTGCTGGATTTCTCCGGCCACACTTCCGGCATCAATGTAAGTGTGGTGTAACCCGCGCTGGGATAGGCGTGCGGATCAACAACCGGCGTGATCCCTACTAAGTACACGGTGTGTCCGCGGGAGACTAACCCACGCGCCAGTGTGTGGGCAACGTGTTGGGCTCCGCCGAGTTCGGCAACATTGTTGGCCGTGATCACGTAGTTGCTCATGGCCTACCACCCGAGTTGTTCTGGTCAAGAATGTGTCGGACTCGGGCGTGGAGTTCTTCGGTTGTCTGCAGTGCCGAGGTGTTAAGCGCTGGCAGCAGGTACCGAGCTGCGCCGAGATCCTGTCGATATGCAATTGCGCGGTCAGAGTCCACCAGTTCTGGTTGATCCGTAATGACATAGGTCGCTACTGAATGAGCCGCAGACAAACGTTGTGGGGAATAGGTGCGATACGCGTAGGTGAAACGCGCTGGTGCCGGTGTGAAAGGTTCCTGTGGGATAAGCAGATACGCATCGGTACCAAATTCATCGATCCACGCTTGGGTATCAAAGCGGGTCAGCCGGGTATCAATAGTTGGAAGTGGAGCCGGTGCGTAAAGGAATACCGGTCGATCAGTAGCAACATCGAATACGGCAGGTCGCTGGGTAACGCCGGGAGCAATTTTGCGTCTGAGTTTCCTGGCTACCGAACCAAGACTTTTTGATGTACCTGATGCCGACCAGGTCAGCGGCCCTTGTGCGGTTGCATCCAGTACAAGTGAATCAGCGCAATCGAAACTTGCTATTGAACTGAGGTCCAGTGATGTACCTGCATGCAGACCCAGCCGGTCAGTTAAGGGACTTCGATTGTGCCAACCATTCAGGTCATCCTGAATCTGCACAACAACGGTGCCCCGTTCAGTGGGATTAATCCCCCGATCTTGGATGAGGGCCAGTGAGTTCAGATTCAGTTGCCAGGTAATCGTGTGACCACTTCGCGAACCAAACCGCAGCGGCACCGAAACCAATCCGCCGGTGCGCTCTTCAATGAAAATCAATTCAGCAACAGTGTGCTCATTGATTTCGCCGAATGGATCCACGGTGGTGATTTGGTCTTTTGCGATCCATGTGTGCAGATACCGGCGCCGACCGGGTGGAATCAGCGGTACCTGCAGTGCTGTGGCATCGAGCCACCATTGGGCTGACCGGTCCAGTACATCGCCTCGTTCCGGTTGCCAGTACACCTGCCCGGTCGGGGTGAATTCCAGTTCAGTGGCGATCACACCTCCACCCTTTTCCCACCGCAGACTTGTGATCACGTTCTCGCTGTCACCCACCAGCAGGTAATACAGCGCAATGCGAATACCGGGACGCACGTGAACGTACGCCTCCACCAAAATAGTGCGGCAGTATTCGGCTAGCGCATGTGCCAATTGTTCCGCGGACTGTGGATCGGCTTGAAAAATGGTGGTCAGGTAGAGCGATGCCTCGTGGCGAAGGAATTTTATATTTTTAGCCATGGCAATGTCCGGATACGCAGCAAGTAGTTGGTCCATGCGTTGATTGATCTCAATGCGATCACCCAGATTGCGTAGATCCTTTCGGGATTGGGTTATTGATTGGGCTATTGATTGAGTAGCGTCAGTGCGCACCACATTCCAGCGATACACCACTTCAGGGATGATTCCGATTCTTTTAGCGGCAAGGTAGGCCTCGAGGGTGAAGAGTTGATCCTCGAAAAGCAATCCCTCTGGAAAAGTTATTGAATGTGAACGCAAAAATTCGCGCCGATATATTTTATTTACTGAAATTGTGTCGTAGAGCAAATCGGTGCAATCACCAAGTTGTTCAATGACGCGAGTGCTCGAGTGAAGTTCGGGCCACCAGATCTTTTTTTCGCCGGTATCAAGTAAGTGGCGCTCAGCAGCGCCGACGACAAGATCAGCGTTCATACTCCGAGCCGCGGTGACCAAGTTTCGACATGCGTGCCGATCAAGGGTGTCATCTGAGTCACAGAACATCACAAACTCACCGGTTGCAAGCTCAAGTCCGCGGTTACGCGGGGCGCTGCAACCTCCGGAGTTAGCGGTCAATTGAACTACCCGAATTCTGGGATCTAACTTCGCTGCTGACTCAAGAATTGCGAGTGAGTCATCAGTCGAGTGATCATCGACCGCAATAATTTCGATCGAGCGTAGTGACTGATTTTGAATGGATGCCAGTGCATTGGGCAACCTGCGGGCATCGTTATACCCGATCAAAATAACCGAAACATCAACCACGATTGGCCTGCTCAATTAAGTAGCGGGCACGAGCGCGAAAATTGTGTTCGTTACAAATTCGATCGCGATCCGCGTGGGCTTCCGCCGAGTTTGGGTCAGGGAAAAATGCATCTGGGTGTGCGACGATTTCGGCTAATTGCTCCGGTGACTGATACTCCACCACACTGGAACCGAATACCTCCGGCAAACCGAGTGCTGGATCACTGACCACGCGGGCACCCGCTGCAACTGCATCAAAAAGTCGATTGGACAGGAAACCACTCGCCGCCATTTCCCGGTGGTGATCATTGAGCACCAATGCGGCATTCGCATACGCGGCCGGAAGATCCGCGTTGTCCATGAACTCGCCGGCAATAAGTGCCGGGTCAACAAATTCTGACCAGCCAACTCCGTACAGCGAAAGCGGGATCCCCTGCTCGAGGGCATCGCGAACAATCGGGCGAAACTCACCGCGCGTGGAACCAATGAAAAGAACACCAGTTTTTTCCGGAAGCTCAACGGGTGTGAATCGATCCACATTTGTTGCTTGCAGTAACGGCGTGAACGTTCCCATATCTCCACCGGGGTTCCACGATTCACTCGCGGCGAATGCGGCGGTGTATTGATCTGCTTCACCTGGTTCCACGAGTTCCGGGTGGGAAATCACCCAGAGAAACCACTTCGCCGTGTCATTAGTGGGCACAACTCGACGAAGTCCGCGCAACACCACGACAACATCGTCGTCATTTCGAGCAGGTGACTGTGCACCCGCACGCGAAACTACCGAAGCGTTCACGCCCTCGGCAATTAAAGCCTGGGCGAGATCCTGAGCAAACCAGTAATCACCCCACTGGCGACCGGCCTCACCCTTAGGAGCAGATGTGACGATTGCCCACCGGTCCTTATTTTTTCTCGAGAAAAGTGACATGGCTATGACCGCGCTCGTCCAAGAAGAAAACCTGTTCCCCACGAAAAATGCATGATGGGAAACACAAGCAGCAGCAGGAGTTTTGTGAACCCGCGGCCAGTGATCACGCTGGCAACCAACACACCCGCACCATAAAGTGCTACGGGGATGAGTCCCATCAGGCTGAGCATGGATGACCCGGCAATTAAACCGGCAATAACAAGAACAATCCCGATGACCACGGCGAGCACCATGATCGGTGCTGCCAGGTAACGGACCGAGATCGTGTCGGGGTAACGACGGGCAACTTCCCTGCGCCAGGTTCCGTACCCGAAGTACTGCTTGGCAAGTGCACTAGGGGTTGGGCGCGGGCGATACTTCACTCGCATTTCTGGAGTGAACCACACCTGTCCTCCGGTGGCTCGGATTCGGTAGTTCATTTCCCAGTCTTGGGCCCTGATCATGGTTTCGTCGTATCCACCAACTCGATCCAGGGCACTTCTTTTAAAGCAGCCGAGATAGACGGTGAGTGCCGCTCCTGCTGCACCCCCCACGTGGAATGCGGCTCCGCCGACCCCGAACCTGGAAGTCATGGCGGCGGCAACCGCCTGCTGAAAGGGGGTAACTCCTTCGGCGTCCATGATTCCGCCGACATTGTCTGCTCCACTACCGTGCAAAGTTTCCACACCGCGGCGGACATAGTCGGGGGGAACAAGTGCATGGCCATCCACCCGGACAATTACTTCAGCCGGTGTGGCTGCAATAGCGGCATTGAGTCCGGTG
This sequence comes from uncultured bacterium, assembly GCA_903896585.1. Lineage (GTDB taxonomy): Bacteria > Actinomycetota > Actinomycetes > S36-B12 > S36-B12 > UBA4592. Next base: position 3,647 of record CAITYI010000296.1, on the reverse strand, counting down.
GGGGTGCGGCCACTCGGGTTCTCCACTCGAAGAACGTTCGGGTGTTGGGCAACGAGTTGGTCGACCACATCTGATGTTCGATCATGGCTCGGTCCCACCGCGATCACAATGGAGATCGGTCCTTGGTAATCCTGTTGCAGCAGACGATCAACCGCCTGGGCAATGTGTCTCTCTTCATTAAGAACTGGCATCACTATTGCCACATTGGGGAGGGAACTCACGCGAAGGATCCATAATCCGCGAGCACCGAACGATCTATTCCCGGTGTACTTCCTTGGTTTTTAGTTTCAAAGTGCGCATCGGATACCACCGAAGTGTTGGTTTGCGTGTCCCCAGGACGGACATCCCCGGGACGGACATCCCCATGACGAACATAGATATAGCCCCGCCCATGTGTTCGGTAAACCAATCCCCCGTGTTGGGCTACCCGATCGAGGAGTGCGCGATCCACCGATTTGGGCACGGGTCGCCAACCACCGACACTTCGCAGGTCTCCCTGGGAAATCAACATGGTGCCACCGGCGACAAAGTCGGTGTACTTCTCGGCGGCGTAGGTTGGGCGGAACACGGTGCGATCCTGTGCGGCCAAATAAATATGGTCGAGGGCCTTGCCCACAATTTGGGCACCGGAGTACATGCGAGCTGTCACCAGATCCCAGACATGCTCGGGGCCATAAAAATCATCGTCGTCAATTTTGGTGATTAACTCACCACTTGCCAAAGATGTGCCCACCGCTAGTACCTCACCCAGGTTGACATGCAACGGCAATTCCTGATGAATCACGGGGTACCGCAATTCCGAAAGGTGTGACCCGATGTGATCATCGAGATCAAATCCGTGGGTCAACACCACCAATTCCAGTACCGGGTAAGTCTGCTGGGACAGCATTTCCACAATGCGATGCAGAAAATCAGGTCGGTGAGTTGCCAGAATCATGGTGACACTGGGCCAGCCGTAAATCAGTGGTTGCGCAGTGTGTTCACGCAGAGCAACGCAGCGCCCAGCAACTGAAATAGCGTCAATGTCACCTGCATCAATCTCACTCGCATCAATCGGAGTATTCGTTAGAACAACCCCACTTGCCCGCAACTGGACTCGTTGTTGCTCGGTCAAGGACTCCGCACCACGCACCATGGCGACATCTTTGAGAGAGCGAACCGTCGGTGTATCCAGATATTCGGGAAGATCCAGTTCTGTTGCACTGACGATTTCTCCTGAAGTGACCGAACGACGACCCAGTGGTCGATGCACGAGTGGATCGACATACACATCTCGAGCGGCATCGGATCCAAGCCAACGATTTCCATTTACTTGAATCAGATATCCATGACCAACATTCACCACCGTTGAATCGGTAATAGCAAGGTCGGTGAACCGCAGATGCGGATCGCTCTCCTGGCCCACCAATGTGGTCAGGGTTTCAGCTGCCAATCCTGACTTGGGCAAAGCGGTAGATACCCAGGCAATGTCTGGTGCCCGTGATCCGGTGGGCAGCGGAATACTCATGCGGGCAACGGCCGCCAACGCGATCGAAAGAGTGACCGGTTGCCCGAATATCAATTCCGATTCGAATCCGGAGTCATTCCACGCCAGCGAGGCGCTCACCGGTTGGACTCCGGGCTGACCCACCCAGCCCCACCGGGGGGCTTTGGCATTCTTGACCACCACGGTCAGAGAGTTAACCGGCCGGGAATCGGTGGCACTGGCCGAGATCAGCGCTCGGAGGGAGTCACGGTTGGCCACCGTGACTTTGAACCGACCCTGACCCACGTCGCGGATTGTGCTCTCGCGCTCATTGTTTGCGCCCGATCGGCGAGATGAACCTCTCACGGTCAGCACTTTAGGGGGTCGGAGGTGCCTTTCTGGTCGCTGATATGGCTAACCTTGACTGCATGAGTCTTCGCCTCTCGGTAATTGGAACCGGCTATCTCGGTGCTACCCATGCCGCCTGCATGGCGGAATTGGGCTTTGATGTGATCGGACTCGATGTCGTGCAGGGGAAAGTTGACCTCCTCAATGACGGCCAGGTGCCGTTTTATGAGCCCGAACTCGAGGAAGTTCTCCAACGAAATATTCAAGCGGGGCGCCTGCGGTTCACCACCTCGTTCCAGGAAGCCGCGGAATTCGCCACGGTGCATTTCATCTGTGTGGGCACCCCCCAGCAGTCCGGCTCCTACGCCGCCGACATGACCCAGGTATTCGGATCGGTGAGTTCTTTAGCGCCGCACCTGAAGTCTGGTGATCTTGTTGTGGGTAAGTCCACCGTTCCCGTGGGCACGGCCACCGCAATTGCCGAGCAACTGGCCCTCGCTGCGCCCGGTGTTGACCTTGCGTGGAATCCCGAGTTTTTGCGGGAAGGCTTTGCGGTGCAGGACACCCTCGAACCAGATCGCCTGGTGATCGGAGTGAGGTCTGGGCCAGCGGAGGCAACACTGCGTGAGGTGTATGCACCACTAATTGCCAAGGGTACGCCATTTCTTGTGACCGATTTCCCGACAGCGGAATTGGTCAAAGTCGCTGCGAACTCTTTCCTCGCCACCAAGATTTCTTTTATTAACGCGATGGCTGAAGTGTGTGAAGCTGCCGGAGCAGATGTCGTGCAACTTGCCGAAGCAATTGGCTACGACACTCGAATAGGTAACCGATTCCTCAATGCCGGTTTGGGATTTGGTGGCGGGTGTCTGCCAAAAGACATTCGAGCTTTTATGGCACGTGCGGGTGAACTCGGTGCGGAAGAAGCTCTAACGTTTTTGCGCGAGGTGGATCAAATCAACCTTCGTCGCCGGAGTCACACGGTTGACCTCGCTGCCCATGAATTGGGGGGTGTGCTGCGCGGTAAAAACATTTGTATTTTCGGTGCCACTTTCAAACCCGACAGCGACGATGTCCGAGACTCACCGTCATTAGATGTTGCCGTGGCGCTGGCCAATGCCGGTGCGGTTGTTGTTGTCCACGATCCCAAAGGAACTGTCAACGCCGAGCGGGTCTACCCAACCCTGACCTATTCCACCGATATCACCAAAGCAGCCACCGATGCTGACCTGATTATTCACGGAACCGAATGGATGGATTACCGTGAGATTGATCCACGTGAGTTAATTGCGGTGGTTCGAACTCCCAATATTATTGATGCCCGTAACAAACTCGATATTGATGTTTGGCGTTCGGCCGGTTGGAATATTCGAGCACTGGGCCGACCTGCAGCGTGACCATCCCCGAGATTCTGGCCGGAACCCACCTGTGGTTCGTGGTCGGTCTGGGCAATAACCCCGAGCGGGCCGCATTCGGTGTCTCAAAATTTCTACAAGAACACGGCAAGCAGATTGTGCCGATTTACCCGCGCGCGGAAATAGTTCACGGCGAACAAGGCTTTAAAACAATTGCCGATGCCGCGGAAGTGTGGGGTCCACCCGATGTTGTCGATGTATTTGTCCGCAGCAGCCGGGCTGGTGAATTCGCTGATCAGGCTATCGCGGCCGGCGCGAAAGTCGTGTGGTTTCAGGTGGGCGTGGTGGATCACGCGGCAGCCGAGCGAGTTAGCCAAGCAGGCGCCTCCATGGTGATGGATACATGTCCGGTTATCGAGTGGCCCATTGGGCGGACGACCTCAAGTATTTGACCTTAGTAACGCCACGCGTTACTATTG
>CAITYI010000295.1 GCA_903896585.1 uncultured bacterium | reverse complement strand
TTCCCGGCGTACTTAAAGGAACTGAAAAAAGCCAAGTGGCCGGTTGACGTTATTGCGGTGCACACCTACCCGGATGGCAAGGGTGATCCTGCCTCCCGCGTTCAGTACATCCAACAGACGAAAAAGGACATGAAGTCGGCGAAAGTCCCCGCGAGCAAGCCGCTGTGGGACACCGAAGTGAATTACGGAATTCCTGGCCCCGGTTCGGTGAAAGGTAAAAGCATCAATGGTGCCCAGGCGGCCTCGTGGGTTGCTCAGACCTACCTCGATGACATTCGTCTGGGAGTGGCCCGCAGCTACTGGTATTTCTGGTCACCGGCTACTAACCGCATTGGCATCACTTTGCAGGATGGCACAACGGGGGCCATTGGGTACCAGACGGTGAACAGCTGGCTGGCCGGCTCTTTCTACTCCTGCACGAGCGGCTCCGGATCCACTCCGAACACCTGCCAATTGGGCGATAACAACAACCCTGAGGTAATCGCATGGGCTACCACGGGATCGGCCACGTACACTGTCCCAGCAGGGGCGAGCGTCCAATGTGATGCTCTGAATACCTGCCAAGCAGTCGCCCCAGGATCTCGAGTTCAGATTGGAAGTATGCCGTTATGGTTCGGAACACCGGCAGGTCAAGCCGCAAATCTGCAGTAGCACTCGTGGCAGCGGTGAGCGCCGCAGCAATGGTGCTCACCGCGTGCAATAGCGCCGCTACGGATACCGCACCAACGGAGACTGCGACCGAGTCCGCCAGCGCCGCAGACCCTAACGGCACCCCGGCAACCTTGGTGGGCATGCATATTGAAGGCGTCGAGGGTGGCTACTGGGCGAGTGCGCCATTTGGTGCCCTCCGCCTGTGGGATAACGGCACCGCCTGGTCCCAAATTGAACTAGCCAAAGGCGAGTTCAAGTGGGACAACATTGAAGACTCCCTGGCCAATGCCGAATCAAAAGGCATGACCGACATCATGTTGGTGTTGGGAACCACACCGGAGTGGGCGGCACAGGAAGTTAATCCAGAAGATTATCCGCAACCCGGCGCCGCCAGTGCACCGAAAAATCTTGCGGACTGGGATGACTGGGTCACCGAAGTTGTCACCCGGTACAAGGGCCGCTTCAGTTCATATCAAATCTGGAACGAAGCCAATCTCACCAATTTTTATAACGGCACCCCGCAGGAAATGGCCGAAATGACCAAGCGGGCCTACGACATTATCAAAACCCTTGATCCCGAGGCACTTGTCATTGCACCCTCGCCCAGCTTGCGGCTGACAAAAGCATTTGATCGTTTTTATCCCGAGTACCTGGCCGCAATTGCCGAGCTCGGCTGGCCGGTCGATGTATTTGCGATTCACTCCTACCCGGCAGCCGACGGTGATCCGGTTGCCCGCGGTGCCCTGATCAAAGTCGCACAGGCGGCATTGACCGCAGCCGGTGCACCTGATCTACCACTGTGGGACACCGAATTGAACTATGGCCTCGCCGGTCCCGGGCCACTGCCCAAGCAGGAAATAACCGGAGCCAATGCCGCTGGATTTGTGGTGCGCACCTATATAGACGATCTGCGTTATGGCATTGATCGCTCCTACTGGTACATCTGGTCACTGCGTCCTTATGACCTACTCGGCGTGCAGGCTTATGCCGGCTCAGATGGTGAACAAGGCTTCTTTGCACTCAACAACTGGGTAACGGGTGCGACCTACAACGGTTGTGCCGAAGAAGGCAATGTGGTGACCTGCAATTTCAGTCGGGCAGGTGAACCGTGGATTGTGGCATGGGCGCAGACGGGTGAAGCGGAATACACCACACCTGAAAACAGCACGTTGGTGTGCGATCCTTTGTCCAACTGCCAAGAAGCGGCAGCTGGCAGCACAATCACCTTGACCACGATTCCGGTCCGCGTCTACCTGTCCTCATAATGATTCTGTCCTCATAATGAAGTTGCCATAATGACAAAAATCACCGACACGTTATTTACCGATGCGCACACGGCGTATTCCTTCACCGACCAACCCGTGTCGGATTCGCAGCTGGCCGAACTCTATGAACTGGTGAAGTTTGCGCCCACCCCCATGAACTCCCAGGCATTGCGGGTGATGTTTATTCGCACCGCTGAGGGCAAACAACGCCTTCTCCCGCACCTCGCGGAGGCGAATCAACCAAAGAGCGCAAGTGCCCCCGTGGTTGCGATACTGGCCTACGACACCGAGTTCCACGAGTACCTGCCGGTGCATGCCCCCAACAATGCCGGCGCCAAGGAGTCCTATTCGGACCCGGTGAAGAGGATTGCCGCGGCAAAGGACATTGCCACCCTCCAAGCGGGTTATTTCATTTTGGCGGTCAGATCCGTGGGCCTAGATGCCGGACCCATGGCGGGATTCAGTCGCGAGGGGGTGGACGCTGAATTCCTCACCGATACCACCTGGAAATCCCTATATGTGGTCAATATTGGCCATGCTGCCCCCGAGGGAATCCGCTCGCGCAGCCCCCGCTTGCCTGCTGAGGACGCCCTGATCTGGCGGTAACGCTGGTACCGTAGCTCCTGTCAGAGGTTCACAACAAAAGTCGGAGGTGCACATGTCCCAAGATGCACAGACTCCGAACAACCTCAGTGACACCGGCACCTGGCGGCGCATTGCCGTTGAAGCCCACACCAAGCAGGGGTGGGCCACCACCGACCGCCACCGTGACCGACCAACCGGACGCCGCGATCCCTTACGGGTATACGCCCGCAAGGCGGCGATCTGGGACACGGTCGCGATTATTGCGGCGGCGGCCATCGGATTCATTCTGCGTTGGACCATTCCGTACAACTTGAATATCTCTGACAGCACCTATGTGATCTTTGCTTTGGTAGTGGTGGTGTCGTGGAGTGTGGCGCTGGTAATTCGCGGTGCATACGACACTCGCGTTCTGGGCGTGGGTTCCGAGGAATTCAAACGGGTCATTACCGCCTCTGCCGGGTTATTCGGTGGAGTTGCCATTGTGGCATTCGCATTCAAACTCGATTTATCTCGCGGGTTTGTGCTGATCACATTTGTGGCGGGCATTTCCTTGTTGCTTACGGTGCGCTGGGTGCTGCGCGCGTGGTTGCGTCACGAACGTCGTTACGGCAATTACCTGCACCGCACCATGGTGATCGGTAACGGTGCTCGGCAAGAAGAAATATCTGATCTGTTGGATCGTGATCCGGTTGCCGGGTTTGTGGTTGTGGACGTGGTCAGTGAGCCCGAAGAAGACTGCACCGAAGAAGACCTGAAGTTGTGGTTGGACGAAGTCATGGCCCGCATTGAACTCTCTGAGGTGGACACCGTTGCCGTTGCCGGGTCGCACGCATTGAGTCAAAACGTGATCAAGAAGTTGTCCTGGCGGTTGGAAGGTCCGCGCATTGATCTCTTGGTGGCACCGACCCTCGGTGATTTCGCGGGTCCGCGGGTCACCATGCGCATGCAAGCAGACCTGCCCCTGATTCACTTGGACGAACCGCACCTGACCGGATCCAAACGAGCAATCAAACGAATCCTGGACATTATTTCCGGAGTACTGCTGTTCATTGTCTTTTTGCCGTTCATGCTGATCGGGATTATTGGAACATTCTTCAGCAGTCGCGGTCCGGTGTTTTATCAGCAACAGCGAATTGGTCGCGGTGGTGAAGTAATTACCGTGAGGAAGTTGCGCACCATGCATGTTGGTGCGGATCAAGTGCGCCAAGAGGTCATTGGCCAACCCGATGACCGAATTCTGGATCGGTATCAGCACGACCCACGAATCACCACCTATGGCCGGTTCCTGCGTCGCTGGTCAATTGATGAAATGCCGCAGATCGTGAACGTAATCGGTGGTTCCATGTCACTGGTGGGGCCGCGTCCGGTGTTACTTGATGAAATCCCGTTGTTCGCCGACGAGGATCACCGGCGCCATTTGACCAAGCCGGGTCTGACCGGGTTGTGGCAGGTTTCCGGCCGCAAGGCGGTGGATTGGAATGAGCGCATGCGCTTGGACTTGGATTATGTCGAGCATTGGTCCCCGGCACTTGATCTGGTGATTGTGGCCAAAACGGTCAAAGTTGTGATCACGGGCAAGGGCGCTTACTAACCGAGCGATCGTTTCACTCACTTATACTCGCTAAATGCCGAAAAAGCCCCGCGCAGTTGTGCTGCTGTGGGGTGCGGCCATTGTGTTGGTCGGCGGCTTCATCCTTTGGCTCCAGGTGGGTTTGGTGGCCTCCTTTGGCGCCCTGGCCCTGAGTGGGAATGGCCTCCAGTCGCATCTCAGTGGCGCAGCCCAAGGTCTAATAAATGGCGATTATGAACTCGGTGAGACCGAGTTCCAATTGGCCGATGAATCCACCGCCCTGATGCTCAAATCGGTGGATACCACCCAGGTACGCCTGGTGGGTGCCGTACCGGGGCTTTCAGCAGCCGTAAAGAACTGGCGAAACTCCGTAGAGGCAGCGGCGAGTATTTCAGCGGCCACCGGGGAGCTCATTAATCTGTATGGCGACCTGTCCGGCAAGAGTGGTGGTCAACGAATATTCACTGACGGTCGGGTAAACATTGAACGCTTGGAGGAGTTACCCGCTGAGGTTGGTGCGGCAAAGAGCCGCATTGATTCCGCAGATTCCTTATTGCGCCAACTCACCGTGGGGACTTTTGCAACGGGTATTTTGGAGCGAATTCGTGATCTTGGTCTTCGAGAGTTGGAGCCGGTTTCTCAGGCGGTGAATTCACTCAATGACATTGCACCGGTATTACCCAATGCACTGGGTGCTGACAGCCCCAAGCGATATTTGATTGCGGTGGGCAATCAAGCGGAAATGCGGGCCAGTGGTGGTGCGCCATTGACGTTGATCATGATCGAGTTCCAAGATGGTCAGATCAGTATCCCGCTGAAGGGCCAAACAAGTACTCAACTCTTCCCACCGATCAATGCTGATATTCGTTGGTTTGGACCGGCATTGAATCCATTCTTTGCGCAAAACCCGCGCGACAATCCATTTGTGGTGACAAACACGCACCCGAACTTTTTGTATTCCGCTCAGGAAATGGTGCAGGCCTGGTCGGGAACATGGGCGGGAGCCTCGTATCCGGAAGTGGATGGCGTGGTCGCCATGGACCTCACCGCAATTGCGGCGGTGTTGAATGCAACCGGACCGGTGGAGTCATCGGTGTACGGCACGGTGACCGGTGATCAAATTGGACAAATTCTTTTGGTGGACGCATACGCCACATTTGGTCAAGACGAAGCGGATCAGCGCCAGGCGGCCAATCAACAACTCCTTGATGAACTTTTAACGCGAGTTCTTTCCGGCAGTGAACTTGTTCCCGCCGCTCAAGCAATTGTGAGCACAGCACCGGGTCGGCACTTCCAAATGTGGATGCGAGAGGCGAGCCTGGAGAAGTTGGCCCTAGATGCCGGTGCTGCCGGTGTGGTGGCGGATCCCAATGTGGGTGACTGGTCGGCCATGTACACCCAAAACGGTAACCAGAGCAAAGTTGATGTTTTCCAACAACGCAATGTGCTGGTGCGGGTCAATCTCGCTGCCGATGGCAGTGCGCAGGTGAACCAGCAGTTGACGCTGACGAATGCAACGCCGCCGGATCGACCCGAGGGACCGCCGGAGCGGGAGGGATACGAAACCATGTGGCTGCGAAATGCGTACATCATGTATGTCCCGGATGCTGCGCAGGAATATCGGGCCGATTACCCGGTTGGTTTCACCGTTCGGCCGTTCCGCGGCCACAAACAACTCGGTGGCGGTTGGGTGGACGACGGCTTCGGTCACCGCATGATTCGCCTGGTGGGGTGGACTCCGCCCGGTGGTCAAAGCGCCATGTCCGTGTCCTACACGCTCCCGCCCGGCACTTTCACAACCGATAGTGCCAGTGCGTTGGAGTATCAACTTCAGGCCGAGCCTCAGTCACTGTTCATTCCCAGTACGTTGACCGTGCAGGTTACCCCGCCGGCAGGTTATGCGCCCGTGCGCCAACCGGGCATGAAAATTACTGATGCAACCGCTACCGTGAGTGCTGTGCAGGGTGCCCCGGTCAATGTTGCGATTGCATTTGAGAAGCAACCGTGACGGGCAATTCATTGTCGGGTAATCGATTGCTGTTCATGCCCGCAATTATTGGTCTGATTGCCATTGGCCTGTTGTGGTTACTACCCGCAGTCGGTTTATTCGTTGCGTTAGCTGCATTTGCATTCCTGCCGCCGTGGGGTCGCACCTACACCGAGCGAGCGGTGATCTCGATCATTGTGATGTTGGGTGTGATTGCAATTGTTTTCCCGCGCAACACCGGGGTGCCAATTGATTCGGCCACCGCGCGCATCACGTTCACCGGTTTCATTGTGTTAGCGGTCGGCTTGCGACTTATTCCAAGGCTGCGCACGGTTGAGTTCCCTCGGGTACGCGTAGCTGATGCCCTGATTCTGCTGTTGTTCGTGGGCTCCGCCTTTTGGCTGGTTCGCGCCTACATGGGTGCCGACCCTTCCGAAATTCTTAGCGGTCTGTTCTTTAGTGGCTGGGACAACCACGGGCACTTCACCCCGTTCGCCAACACATATATAGACCAGCAAACCGCGTGGACCACCCTTGATGGCAGCACCGCCTGGAATCAGTGGTACCCCGCCCTGCACAGCACCCTGTGGACGTTGGCGGAAATGGCCGCGGACGGCGACCAGCTCACGCGGATTCAACTTCTAGCCCCCTATGTCCAGTGGACCGCATTGAGTTTCACCGCTGCCATGGCGGCAATCGTGTGGATAGCCAGTGACCTGGCCGAGCGGATCACCGGTCGGAACAAGAACACCGCCGCGATCATTGCGATTCTGATTACCGGTGCATTCACTGTCTTGGGTTCACCCGCGTTTTTATTCAATTCCGGGTTCACCAACTTTGTCATGGGTGTTGCCCTTGTTCTGGTGGCCAGTTACCTCAGTACTCGAAGTGTGCGCAGTTCGGTCACCCTCGGTTGGTTTATTCTCCCGCTGGCGATCATTGCTTCGGTTGGCCTGTGGACCCCGCTGGTGCTCGGCCTGGTGCCTGCCGGTGTGGTGGTGCTGTGGCGATTGTGGAAATACAACAAGGCCTACTCAATTGTGTGGTTGCTGGTCAACCTTGCTGCGGGTGTGATTCTGATCCTCACCCAGTCGCAAGCGATTCTGGGCGCAGAGCAAAATTCCAGCGCAGCGGAGTTCAATGAATCAATCGGTATCGTCGCTGTTGGCATGACGCAATTTGATGTCGGCATTGCAATTGCGTCACCATTATTAGCGGCGCTGTTCATTGCTTTGTTGATTCAACGAAGGCGCGGAATTCTCAGTGTGGGATTCGCCGGTCCGATTGGTGCTGGTGTCATTCTCGCGGTTATCTTTGCCATTGGTGCTACCGCGGGTGGAACAGATCCGCTCACCTCCTATTACGTGCTCAAGGTTCTTGACGGCATGCTGCTCACCATTATTCCGGTGATCGCCGCTTTTGTTGCAGTTGGTGCAGCCGTGGTGCTCGCTCAACTCTCCGGTGCGGTGAAAATTCTGGCTACGGCAACGGGCGTGGTGTTTCTTGCTGTTGCCTTCGGTTATGTAGGTCCGGTTCCGGAGAATCGGATGTCCACATTTATTGCCGCCCCAGGAGTTGAAGCGGGTGTCATTCGAGCGAATGGCGTGGAGAATGAACTCGTTGGCGAGGGCATTATTGCCACCGCAAATACCGCCATTGATTCTGGGAACAACCTGAAGTACACCTCACTGCAGTGGGATGGCTCCGGATTACTGGTCAATTTGTGGCTGGGAAGTTTGACGGGCACCTTGTCGGTGGAGCAACGTGATTTCTACGGCGGTCTGCCACCTTTCCCGTATGACCTGGCAACTCTGGAGTACACCGCATTTGCGCAGACGATAAACACCGATCTTGATGTTGCCGCGTATTGGTTCCGCCCCAACTCCGGCATTCTCTTAGAAGCCGAGGGTCGCAAACTTGACCCGCAGCGTTTCACCACGGTTCAGGTGATTATTCCGCCGTCTGCGTTGTGTCCTGAGTGCGCCGTTAACTAATTCCTGGCGCGAGTAAACGGGATTCGATTTATGGAAAGTCGCGTGAGTGCCAACATAGCCTCACGTTCAATAATTCAGATGCCAGCGGACCAAAGAGTTTCCCTTCTCGATGATTGGAATGGCGATGGCATTGCCGCCCCTGACCGGGAACCTGACGACAAATCGCAAAGCTGATATTGGATCAACTCGCGCGGGTAATGGGAGAACGCCATGCAAGGAATCCATGATGCACGGCTCCCTAGGAGTTGAGATGATTTCTCAGAATTCCACACCAGTGCACTGCGAATGCTGACGTTACTCACTCAGAGTCAGAACAAGCAGCGAGGAGCACCAGTATTATCAAATAGTGATCGGACGCAAGGCGATAATGCATATTGGTGCACCTAAAACGGGCACTACATCAATTCAGTCATTTCTGTATGCCAATAGATCTCTGCTATCACAACAGGGATTTCACTTACCGAGCGGCTGGGGAGAGAATCACCTGCCGCTGACAGTCTTGACGTATGAAGATGATTTTTGGGATGACCTTTGCTCTTGGACTGCTTTGCGCCTTGGGCTTCCCGAGGGACTTCCATCCACGCGGACTTGGAGACAGGCTCGTAGCACGCTGCACTTGGAGCTCAAGACAATTGTCGACTCCGCTCCAAGCGGCACTTTGATTTTCAGTAATGAACATCTTTTTGAGAGACTTAAGTCACAGAATCAAGTGAATGAATTTGTGGAGTTACTTCAAAAAAATGGACTTGATTTACAAATTTTGGTTTACCTTCGTGAGCCGCTGAGTCATGCTCTGAGTGCATGGAACACTGCTGTCAAAAGTGGAATTCACTTTGATCCACTGTCTCTGCCCGAGGCAGGCTCGACGCTGGAGCATTCTGGATCGGTCCAAGGACAAAAGAGCGATTATTCGAGTCCAACTTGGGCTGCCTACTCATACGTTTCCTTGTGGGAGACGGCTGTACCGGGTCGCGTAGAGGTTCAATTATTTGACCCATTGAGGTGGCCTGAGGGCAATCTCTTAATGGATTTCTGCACCGCAGCAGGCATTGTATGGATGAATGATTTCATTCAACCGGAGCCGATTAACGAATCTACGTCTTGGTCTACCATGAAAGTTTTGAATCGCGTAAACACGGAACTCCCGCTCTTTCTATCCGATGGAACAATTGATACATCTCGCTCACACCTATGGACCATCTTCAAAAGTCTCGGGTTTAAGCGGATGAAGTACCAACCATCTGAGCAAGAGAACGCATCATATTCGCAGTATTTTGCTCAATCGAATGAATGGGTTCGAGCAAATTACTTCCCTGATCTTCGTGAGTTATGGTTATCGCGTACCTCTATCCGAAGTCCCGGATCCGATTACCTTTTTACTCTTGAGCTCAGTGAAGAAGAAGAAAGAATCGCTGATTTCATTGTGCGTTCATGGCCACTTGTGCGACGTTTTCGGAATCCAAGTCTGGGTCCACTGATGTGTTGATGCGCGAAGTTGGCACATCTTTATTGAACAGTCCCCAGCGTGAATACTTCTTTATAGGGGTGTTGCATTTGCTATTACCATTTCATTTTCAAATCTGCGATTCAATTTTCAGTACCTGCAAACCCTCTAACGATCCGTCCAATCAGTTCCCCGCCCAATCAAGTGATTTTTGTACTGCAGTAGGTAGTGAACTCCTATTTTTTGGCCGCACGGATTGTGCCC
>CAITYI010000294.1 GCA_903896585.1 uncultured bacterium | reverse complement strand
CTGGTGGTGGTCTCTGGACCCTCAGGGGTTGGCAAAAGCACAATTGTGCGGGCAGTCCTAGATCGTGATCCGGAAATTTGGCTTTCGGTGTCTGTCACGACTCGATCTCCTCGCCTCGGTGAAGTGAACGGTGTCGATTATCACTTTGTCTCAGATACCGAATTCGAGAAACTCATTGAAACAGGTGGTCTTCTCGAATGGGCAACATATGCGGGCAAGAGGTACGGAACGCCCGCTGAACCGGTTCACCGGATGCGGAGCCAAGGTCGACCCGTGCTTCTGGAAATTGAGGTCCAGGGTGCTCGTGCGGTTCGAGCCCGTGCTGAGGACGCTTATCTGGTCTTTATTACTCCACCTGATATCGAGACCCTTCGCCTCCGGCTCGCCGGAAGGGGGACCGAGGATCCAGATGGTCTTGCCGAGCGAATGAGCATCGCGAATTCCGAACTTGAGGCGGCGATTGAGTTCGACCGGGTCTTGGTGAACTCCCAGGTAGGGGAGTGCTCAGGTGACTTGCTAGAGTTAATCTCCGAACTGAAGCGAGTGACCTAGACAATTTGCGCCTCGGGGGACTACTTGAGACACAGAACGCTCCGGTAAATTTTTTTGAGAAGAGGATTAATGAGCGAGCGGCCCGAGGGAATTACCCATCCTTCCATCGATGATCTCCTTACCAAGACCGATTCCAAGTACTCGCTTGTCAGTTACGCAGCAAAGCGTGCCCGACAGATTAATGCCTATTACTCACAGCTTGGGGAGGGCCTGCTCGAATACATTGGGCCTCTGGTTGAGACTCAGGTCCAAGAGAAGCCCCTGTCAATTGCACTTCGCGAAATAGATGCAGGTCTGTTGACTTCCCAACCAACTTTCCCAGATTCAGCTATTGCGTCTGGTGGAACAGATAACGGTCTTACCGTTGAGGTAGTCGAGGACTAACTTGCCTCGGGTTGTTCTCGGGGTGTGCGGCGGGATCGCTGCCTACAAATCCGCAGAGTTACTTCGGTTACTAAAAGAGTCAGGTCACAGTGTGACCGTAATTCCCACCGAAAATGCCCTCCGGTTTGTGGGTGCTGCTACTTTTGAGGCTTTATCTGGAGAGCCAGTATCGAGTTCAGTGTGGGATGGAGTTGACTCGGTTCAGCACATTCACATTGGCGCAAACGCAGATATTGTTGTAATCGCGCCCGCTACAGCAGATTTTATTGCTCGAGCTTCACACGGTATTGCTAGTGATCTCTTGACCAATACCTTGTTGAGTACCAAAGCGGCTGTAGTTCTTGCTCCGGCCATGCATTCGCAAATGTGGGAGCATCCGGCGACCCAACACAATGTGGCACTGTTGCGCGAACGCGGATACTTGGTTCTCAACCCAGATGAAGGCCGACTTACGGGGGAGGACTCCGGAATTGGCAGGCTACCCTCACCCCAGTCGATTCTCGATTTTGTGGAAAATGTTTTAATCGGTACCACCCATTCATTGCAGGGCCGACACATAGTTATTACTGCAGGAGGCACCCGCGAAAATTGGGATCCCGTTCGCTTTTTGGGGAACCGCAGTAGTGGCACGCAGGGAATCGCCCTTGCCCGCACCGCTTTAGCACAGGGTGCCACCGTCACTCTTATCTCGGGTGCTGTCGACGTAGAGTTGCCATCAGGAGTCACCTTGGTTCGCGCTGAGTCAGCGGAGAGCATGTTGCAGGCTGTGCGCCTTGCTATGAAAGAGGGACCTGATGCCCTGATCATGGCGGCTGCCGTTGCTGATTTCCGTCCCGTTGCACCCCTTGAAGCGAAAATTAAAAAAGGAGCCGGTATTCCCTCGATCGAATTGGCTCTCAATGAAGACATACTTGCTACCGCGACCCGCGAGAATCCGGACACGGTCATTTTCGGATTCGCGGCTGAAACGGCGGATTCCCAAGAACAATTAATTGCCATGGGCCGCGAGAAACTGGCGGCAAAAGGATGCACGGCGCTGGTTCTAAATAATGTTCATGGTGGTGGAATTTTTGGCAGCAAAGACACTGAAATTTACATCATTGACCGCCTAGGTGGGCAAGCTTCCTTCACCGGGTCAAAGAATTTCGCCGCACACGCGGTGCTCGCTCACCTGTCACACCTATTACCACCACTACAATAAAGCGCTGTTCATTTTCACCTAGTTGATTGATACCACCAGAAAAATTGATACCACCAGAAAAGGGGAGTCCTGTGGCTCATCGTCTCTTCACATCGGAATCTGTCACTGAAGGTCATCCAGATAAAATGGCTGACCAAATCAGCGATGCCATCCTCGACGACCTACTGCGTCAAGATCCTAAGAGTCGAGTGGCAATAGAAACCATGCTGACCACAGGACAGGTGCACGTTGCAGGCGAAGTGACCACCGAAGGCTTTGCTGATGTCATGGCACTCGTGCGGGACACCGTTCTGGAGATTGGGTATGACAGCTCACTCAAAGGCTTTGATGGTTCTTCATGTGGAATATCAGTTTCCATTGGGCAACAGTCACCCGATATTTCCCAAGGCGTCAACGATGCCATCGAAGAGCGCGAAGGGCATAGTTCAGACCCCCTTGATCGACAGGGTGCTGGGGATCAGGGGCTGATGTTCGGTTACGCATGCACCGATACACCTGAGTTAATGCCGTTACCAGTTTCCCTCGCCCATAAGCTAGCCCAGCAACTTTCTGCCGTTCGCAAGTCAGGGCAAATGGATTATCTTCGTCCCGATGGCAAAACTCAGGTAACCATTGCCTATGACGAAAGCGATAAACCGCTTTATATTGACACGATTGTCGTGAGCAGCCAACATGCGGAGGGTATTAATTTAGAAACACAACTGGCACCCGATATTCGGAAGTATGTTGTTGAGCCTATTTTGGCCAATATTGATTTGGATTCTTCAAACTATCGGCTACTCGTGAACCCGACCGGAAACTTCGTAGTTGGCGGACCAATGGGAGATGCCGGTCTCACCGGCCGCAAAATTATTGTCGATACCTACGGTGGTATGGCTCGTCATGGTGGAGGGGCTTTTTCTGGAAAGGATCCATCAAAGGTGGATCGCTCGGCCGCATATGCCACCAGGTGGGTTGCAAAAAATGTGGTGGCGGCAGGCTTGGCTACCCGCTGTGAGGTGCAGGTCGCTTATGCAATTGGAAAATCACATCCGGTGGGTGTTTTCGTTGAGACCTTTGGTACGGGTGTCGTCAGCGATGAAAAAATTCAGGAAGCGGTTTTGAAAGTCTTTGATCTGCGTCCGGCTGCCATCATTCGGGATTTGGATCTCTTACGTCCGATTTACCGGAAAACGGCCGCGTACGGCCATTTTGGTCGGCCAGCAGAAAACGGATTATTCACCTGGGAACGCGTGGATCGGGCTGACCAGTTGCGTGCAGCTGCTGGACTGTAGTGGACCGGGGGCAAGAGCAACTCGTCCTTGTTGCTGACCCCGGGAGTGTCAAGGCTCGAACTCGAGCCACCAAGAAGATGGCCCCAG
>CAITYI010000293.1 GCA_903896585.1 uncultured bacterium | reverse complement strand
GGCTGGAGTGGCACGGGCCTTTTTGAAGGGCCGCAGACTCAAGGAAAATTCGTCCCGGTTAATGAAAGTGATTTCATTTTCACGGTCAGTGGCGAGGAGCTAGGTTTCATCGGCTCCTTTTTGATCATTGCGCTGCTGGCAATCATTCTGTGGAGAGCTGCCCTCATCGCTTGGCGAGCCGATGACCGATATGGGCGTTTAGTCGCAACCGGAATTTTCGCGTGGCTGGCATTTCAGACATTTGAAAATATTGGAATGACCCTCGGCATTATGCCGATCACGGGAATCCCACTGCCTTTTGTCTCAGCGGGTGGCACATCCATGATGGCAGTGTGGATCGCTATTGGACTCTTGCAGACTGTGCGATTGCATGGAGCCCGGACGGCTATTTAGACGGCTATTTAATGGTATGCGCGCGGCAAATTGATAGTGCTGGCGTGACGATTTAGCAGTTTCGCCAGGGTTGGGTAACCTTTCGACATGAATCCTCGCGTAGCCGTTCGTGGTGCCAGCATTTTTAATGAGCTCGAGACCCTGCTTCCGTTTGTAAGTAAGCCCATTCAATATGTCGGTGGTGAGCTCAATGCTGTGTCCAAAGCATGGGATGAAACCGATGTTCGTTGGGTGTTGATGTACCCCGATGCTTATGAAGTTGGTTCACCTAATCAAGGTGTGCAAATTCTCTACGAAGTGCTCAATGAACAGGATCGGGTCTTGGCGGAACGCACCTACGCGGTGTGGCCTGATCTGGAAGAATTAATGAGAGAAAATGGTGTCCCTCAGTTCACGGTCGATGCCCACCGAAATATTGCGGACTTTGACTTAATCGGACTTTCTTTCAGCACTGAACTGGGTTACACCAATATGTTGACCGCACTCGATCTAGCTGGGATTCCCCTACACGCAGATCAGCGCACTTCACATCCCATTGTGATTGCTGGTGGGCATGCGGCATTCAATCCCGAACCGATTGCGCAATTTATCGATGCTGCGGTCCTCGGAGATGGTGAAGAAGCGGTACTTTTAATTACTGAAATTGTGAAGCGCTGGAAAAGCGATGGTGAGCCCGGTGGTCGAGAAGGGGTCCTTCTCGAGTTAGCGCAAACAGGTTGTGTTTATGTTCCTCGTTTTTATAACGTTGAGTATCTTGCGGACGGGCGTATCCAACGGGTGACCCCAAATCGCCCCGATGTCCCGTGGCGAATCACGAAGTTCACGCTCATGGATCTGGATGCCTGGCCCTACCCGAAAGCTCCGCTCGTACCACTCGCCGAGACTGTCCATGAACGAATGAGCGTTGAGATTTTCAGAGGCTGCACTCGCGGTTGTCGTTTTTGCCAGGCGGGCATGATTACTCGACCGGTTCGCGAGCGAAGCATCACCGGAATCGCCGACATGGTGGAAAACGGTTTATGTAAGACGGGGTTTGAGGAAGTCGGATTATTGTCCTTGTCCAGTGCCGATCACTCTGAAATCGCCGACATTGCGCGGAACTTGGCTGACCGTTACGAGCAAACACAAACCTCACTTTCCCTGCCGAGTACTCGGGTAGATGCCTTCAATGTGGATCTCGCAAATGAACTTTCGCGCAATGGTCGTCGAAGTGGACTGACCTTCGCACCTGAAGGTGGCAGTGAACGGATCCGGAGAGTCATCAATAAATTGGTGAGTGAAGAAGACCTCATTCGAACAGTAACCACGGCCTATTCGAATGGTTGGCGCAATGTGAAGTTGTATTTTATGTGCGGTCTTCCAACTGAAACCGATGAAGATGTACTCCAGATCGCCACCATGGCTCGTGAAGTAATTCGCGCGGGTCGTGAGGCCAGCGGTCGTAGAGACATTAAATGCACGGTTTCCATTGGCGGGTTTGTGCCCAAGCCACACACGCCTTTCCAGTGGGCGGCGCAACTCGACCATGAGTCCACAGACGCCCGACTCCACAAACTCAAAGATGCGATCAGGGCGGATCGGGAATTTGGTAAAGCAATTGGCTTGCGCTACCACGATGGCAAGCCGGGCATTGTTGAAGGTTTACTTTCACGAGGAGATCGTCGAGTCGGAAATGTTATTGAAGCTGCCTGGCGCGATGGAGCTCGCTTTGATGGATGGAGTGAACATTTCTCCTTTGACCAGTGGATGCGCGCGGCTGAAATAGGTCTCGAAGGCACTGGAGTGTCTGTTGACTGGTTCACCATTCGGGAACGTGAGTACACCGAGGTACTTCCTTGGAATCACTTGGACTCAGGACTTGATGCCGAGTGGTTGTGGGAAGACTGGCAGGACGCACTCACCGAGGTGGCAGTGGACGACTGTCGCTGGACCCCGTGTTTTGATTGCGGTGTCTGCGATCAGTTGAGTACCGAAATTCAGGTAGGACCGACGGGGGTGGTTGATCTCCCCATGCCGGCTCCACGGCCGTCCCCTGTTCTACTAGATCGGGTCGAAGAAATCGACCGGGCGGCTCGCGCTTAGTGGTCGAAATCCCCAAGAAACAAGCGCCTAAAAATCGCCCGCCCGAGCGGGATTTGGCTCCTACCATTCAAAAATTGCGACTTAGGTATGCCAAAAGAGGTCGGCTGCGGTTTTCCAGCCATCGTGATTTTCAGCGAGCACTAGAACGGGCGCTGAGGCGGGCCAATGTCCCCATCGCTTATAGCGCCGGGTTTTCACCCCACCCCAAGATTTCCTACTCGAATTCGGCTCCCACCGGGGTGGCCAGCGAAGCGGAATATGTGGAAATCGGCGTGACCGAAGTCTGTGACCCCGAGTTAATCCGCCGTGAACTCGATGCCGCACTGCCCCCAGGTCTAGATATTGTCGAGGTCGTGCAGGCAAAGGGCTCAGACTTCGCGGCCCGACTAGAAGCCAGCCTGTGGCAGGCCGAGATTCTGGCCAGCGAGGTAGAAGTCCAGCAGGCCATTGATTCCCTGATGGGCGAGTCAGAGGTTTTGGTCGAGCGCCTGACTAAGGCGGGCAAGCGAGTTTTTGATGCTCGCGCCGCGATTTTGAGTCTGGCTATTGGGTTGCAGGAGGCGGACGCCCCAGAATCGGGTGGGTATGTCATACTCCATATGGTTGTCCGACACATAACACCGTCGGTTCGACCCGATGATGTACTAGCCGCACTGAAACAAGTGGGCGGACTGGTGCCGCAGAAGCCCGTTCGGGTGACTCGCCTGGCACAAGGACCACTCAACCCACTCGAAGAAGTGAGCAACCCGATCGGGGATCCATTTGATCCTGATCGAGTACTCGCATAGGACCACCACCTGGTGGACCCCGTGGCGGCCCAACATCATGTGGCGGCCAAGGAAGTCGCTGCGCACACGACGCGCGAACCTTGACGGCAGACCGAGAAGCTTGAAGTAGCTGGCTGAAAACCGGTTTACTCCACGGACCTGTATGCGGGTTTCCCGCATACCTTAAGGAGCGACCACCATGGTCGATGACAAAGAAAAAGAAGTAAAGCCACGCCGCCGGGCAGTCTCCCGCCCGGCCGGATCAGCCACCGAGGAAATACCAATCATCTCGATAGAAAAAGCAACGCCGGTGAAAAAGCAGTCCAAGAAGGTGGTCAAGAAAACCAGCAAGAAAGCCGCTGCAACCGAAACAAGTGGGACTAAATCCGCGTCAGCGCCACTGACCGCGGAGCGGGTCAAGCCGGTAGCTAAGGCAACCACCCCGCTATTCCAAGTTGCCGCCGAGCCGGTCAAGATCAGTGCGCCGGTAAAAGGCAAGGGCAAGGCGAGGAAAGCCGCAAAATCTGCTGCCGCTGAGCCTGCGGAAATTGAGGTTGCCTCCCCTGAAATTGCCAGTGCCGACAGTGATGGTGGCGAAGACGAAGCTAGTCGAAACCGCCGCCGCCGTCGCGGTGGACGTGGTCGTCGCCGCAAGGCCGATGGCACCCTTTCGGATCGCGATAGTGCCGATGGCCTAGATGGTGAATCAGAAGATTCACCTAGCGAAAGAGATTCCGACAGCGGCGATTCCGATACCGGCGACTCAGATGAATCTGACTCGGGTGATTCCGACTCCGATGAATCCGACTCTGCAGATGGAGATGCCGGTAGTACAAAGCGTCGCCGGCGTCGTCGGCGTGCGGGCCAGGCCGATGACTCTGATCTCGATGACCCCAACACGGTTGTCCGAGTTCGGGAGCCTCGCCGCAAAAATGAAGAATTTAAGGGATCCACTCGACTAGAAGCCAAAAAG
>CAITYI010000292.1 GCA_903896585.1 uncultured bacterium | reverse complement strand
ACCCCCGCGAAAATTCCCTCCAGTTCGAGTAGTTCTCGGGTTCGACGCACCGCATCTCTTGGGCCAACCGAAAAGCGGGAGGTCAGCAGGGATTCGTCGTAGAGCTCCGGAATGAATCCTTCTTCGAGGTTACGTAATCCGTAGACAAGTTCCCCGTATCGCGGTTCCGCAGCAACAATTGAGACATCGGGTTTATTCTCTCGAAAGAATCGCCCCACCCCCATTAATGTTCCGGTTGTTCCCAGACCCGCAACAAAGTGCGTGATCGAGGGGAGGTCCGCAAGTAATTCAGGACCGGTATTTTCATAATGAGTAAGTGCGTTCGCAGGATTGCCATACTGGTAAAGCATGACCCAATCCGGGTTCTCGGCGGCCAATTCTTTGGCAACCCGCACCGCTTCATTTGATCCACCCGCCGCCGGCGAGTAGATCACCGTGGCACCCCAGATCGCCAGCAACGCTGCCCGCTCACTTGAAGTGTTTTCCGGCATGACGCACACGAGTGGGTAACCTCGTTGCTTGGCAACCATGGCTAGGGATATGCCGGTATTTCCAGATGTGGGCTCGAGAAGTGTTGCCCCCGGAGTCAATATTCCGCGGCGCTCAGCGTCCAAGACCATGGCTAGAGCCGCCCGGTCTTTCACTGAGCCGGTGGGGTTGCGATCTTCAAGTTTGGCCCACAGGCGTACATCGGCCGACGGAGAGAGTCGCGGTAGACCCACAAGTGGTGTGTGCCCAACGGAGTCGAGCAAGGAATCAAAACGCATTAATCACATGCCGCCGGCGACCGCCGGCAAGATGGTGATCGAGTCATTTGCGCTGATCACACTCTGCAGGCCACTGAGAAAGCGAACATCTTCATCGTTGATGTAAATATTGATAAAACGGCGTAGACCATTTTCATCGGTGAGTCGCTCACCGAGTCCTGGATATGTGCTCTCCAGGTTATTGATCACTTCAGCAAGTGATGTGCCCTCTACGGTCACCAGCTTCTCACCCGATGTGTAAGGGCGGAGAATTGTGGGGATGCGGACTTCAACGGTCATGTGTGCACGCTCTCATTCTGAAAATTCTCATTTCTTACGGGGTCAATCTTGCCGGTAACGGTGTTCACGGCCCCCAAGTGTCCCACGCTTTAGGCAAAGCCACGAATCCGTCACCCAAGAATGGAAATCTCCTCCTCGGTCACTACACCGTCCACGATTCGAAAGGATCGAAATTCATAGGGTCCCTCGTTCGGGCCGCTCTCCCGAAGTGACACTAGAACGTAATGGGCGTCCGGTTCGGCGGCCTGGGTGATATCGGTGATCGAGGGGTAGGCCTGCGTTGCGGGGTGTGAGTGATAAATCACTACGGGAATTTCATCCCGCTCATCCATTTCCCGATACAGGTGAAGTAGATCTTGTGAGTCGAACTCATAAAGGGTTGGACACCGCACCGCATTCACCATGGGGATAAACCGCTCCGGAATATCCGACCCGGCTGGCCCGGCGATCACTCCACATGCTTCGTCCGGGTGATCGGCGCGGGCGTGCGACACAATGGAGTCAACGAGTGAGCGCTGGATTTCTAACATGCCGCAGAGCATAGACGCAGCACCGCGGAGCAGAGAATAGACGCAGCATCCGGGGTGGGGTGTACTAGTCCCGCAGCATGCGACGCAAAATTTTGCCCGAGGCGCTCTTGGGAATAGCATCAATGAAAACAATGTCGGTGATCACCTTGTAGGTGGCGACATGGCCTTTCATGAATTCGGTAATCTCCTCGGCGGTGACTTCCTGGCCTGGCTTGAGAACAACAAAAGCTCGGGGGGTCTCACCGGCTTCGTCGTCGGGGACGCCGATTACAGCGGCATCGGCAATTGCCGGGTGCGTGAGCAGGAATGCTTCCAGTTCGGCCGGAGCGACCTGGAAGCCCTTGTATTTGATCAGTTCCTTGAGCCGATCAACAATTGTCACGAAGCCTTCGGAGTCAATCGTGGCCATGTCACCGGTCTTGAGCCAGCCCTCTGGATCAATGGTGATGGCCGTTGCTTCGGGGTTGTTGAGGTAGCCGAGCATGACCTGCGGTCCGCGCACCCAGAGTTCACCGACTCCACCAGCATCCTGATCCTCGCCGGTTTCAGGATCGACAATCCGCGTCTCAGTGTTCGGAGCGGTGATGCCAACGGTTCCTGGCTTTGATTTTCCAACGGGGGAAATATGACTGACCGGTGACAGCTCGGTCATTCCGAACCCTTGAACGACATCGCAATCGATTCGCTTGGCCGCTTCCTCGCCCAACTCTGCACTCAAAGGCGCTGCGCCGGAGAAAACTTGCTTCAAACTGGTGAGGTCGTACTGGTCAACGAGTGGGTGCTTGGCAAGAGCCAAAACAATTGGTGGGACCGCAAAGAATCGAGTGATCTTGCGATCCTGAATGATTCCCAGTGCTTGTTCCAAATCAAAACGTGGAAGGGTAACAATCGTGGAGCCCCTGGACAGAAATTCGTTCATGAGAACTTGCATGCCATATATATGAAAGAACGGAAGAACGGCCAGAACCACTTCACCATCGGCCACATCAAGAGCGTCCTCGCACTGCATCAGATTCGCGATCAAGTTGCGATGCGTGAGCATCACTCCCTTGGGAAGCCCAGTGGTACCTGAAGAATAAGGAAGCACCACTACTTGGGTGGCAGGATCAATATCTACCTGGGGAATGGGTGCACCAAATAATTCCGTGACTGCAATTGTGCCGTCAACGGGATCACCAATAATTGCAATTTCGGAGACATCTGTTCCCTCAATGGCTGTTTTCGCCGTGTCTGCAAACAGCCCAACGGTAACCAATAACTTCGCTTGTGAGTCATTGAGTTGAAAGCGAACCTCGTCCGCCGTGT
>CAITYI010000291.1 GCA_903896585.1 uncultured bacterium | reverse complement strand
GATATTCATCCTGCCATCCGGCACGGGCCGGGTGATGCGACCGGCGCGATACCCGGTGAGCGTGCCAGCATCGAAAACCCCGCGCGCGCGATCAGATTGGGTGGTGCAGTAGTCGATCATGATCGCGCACCCGGAATCAAAAATGTTCAGCAATGTTCGCCACAGTGCATCGCGGTGGTTTCCGATTTCCCGGCGAGCGCCGGGCACGGTTGCCGGCCACCAGGTGTCCAACCAAGCAAGTTCTTCGGTGGAAGCTGGATCACCGAGTGATTCAGTACCGGTGATGGAATCCACATGCACAACGTGTGGAGTGCAATTGTCGTTGAGTTCCACCACCTGACCCGGAATGTCATCGAGGAGTTCGTGGGCAATCACCACACCGGCACCACCTCGGGGGGCTATTTCACGAATATCTGTGCCAGGAAAGTTAAGTGATTCGATGTGCCACGGGAGTCCGAAATGTTCGCAGCTAAGTCGCAGATCGCGGGTGAGATCACCCGAGCCAGCTCCGCAGTCCACCACGGTGAAGATTTCTGGTGACCCAAGTCGCTTGTATTGCAAGTAAGCAATATCGAAAATTTCCGATGAAACCTCAGATGAGTCCATGACGGCGGTGCGAAAGTGATCAGCCGGATCGGAGTTGGCGCGATAAAAACCGTGGGGCCCGTAATGTGCGGACTCCCAGGCATCGCGCCAGGTAGGGGACATGTTGCATCACGTTAGTGACCCCTAGGCTTCCAATATGGATGCGCCCCACCGCCCACGCCTGCGGGTTGGTGTGGTCAGCGCCGGTCGGGTCGGCTCGGTCCTCGGCGCGGCACTTAGATCGGCGGGCCATCTAATGACCGGGGTGGCTGCCGTCTCGGATATTTCCCGCCTACGTGCCGAAGCACTGTTAGCCGGTGTGCCGATTTTGCCGGCCGACCAAGTGGTGGCCGATTGTGAATTACTGATCCTGGCCGTTCCTGATGATGTCCTGCCGGGTTTGGTCGAAGGTTTTGCCAGTGCCGGTGTCTTCCGGCCCGGCCAATTTGTTGCGCACACCTCCGGTGGCTACGGAGTCTCCGTACTCGCCCCGGCCGTGGAGTCATTGCCCATGGCGATTCACCCGGCCATGACATTCACCGGCACCAGTATTGATCTGAGTCGTCTTCATGACACTCCATTTGGAGTTACCGCTGCCGAAGAAATCCGCCCGGTCGCTGAAGCTTTGGTTGTGGAAATGGGTGGGGATCCCATCTGGGTACCCGAGGATGCCCGGGCCGTGTACCACGCCGCCATGGTGATCGGCTCGAACTATCTCAATGTATTGGTCAATGAATCCATTTCGCTGTTAAAAGACGCCGGTATGGAAAATCCCGGCAGATTACTTGCTCCGTTATTAAGTGCGTCGCTGGATAACGCTCTCCGCTTTGGCGATAAAGCGCTGACCGGCCCCGTGGTGCGGGGTGATTCGGTCACGGTGCGCAAGCACTTAGACGCTTTGGCCGATCGACCACAAACTCGAAGTGCCTACCAAGTGCTGGGCAGGCTCGCGGTTGATCGGGCATTGGAAGCCGGAATGATTACGGTGGATCAGGCGGCGAACCTGCTGGTTGAATTGGGAGATGAGCAGATGGGAGGGGCGTTATGACACTGGTAGTACCCACCCGCAGCGAGTATGCAGCCGTTGCCGGCCGAGTCAGAAGTGATCAACCTGTCGGTGAGCGCGCCTGTGTTCCGACCATGGGTGCCCTGCACGCGGGCCACATCCAG
>CAITYI010000290.1 GCA_903896585.1 uncultured bacterium | reverse complement strand
TCTTTGCGATCATCCCCTCAACCCTGAAGGAAAGGGCCGGAAGTCGTTGGGTCGATACCACCCCCTCCAATGTCCAGTGGATCCGCGCCCTGCATGCACTCCTGCCCGAGGCGAAATTCGTACACATGATGCGCGACGGACGCGATGTTGCGGTCTCGTTCACAAGCCAGTGGTTCGGGCCGAGTGATCCACTCGAGGCGCTGGAGAAGTGGGGGGAGCGAATGCTCCGCTCATTCGCCGAGGAGAGTGAAGTTCCCGCGGGCGTTGTGATCAGGGTCGACCTCGCCGACTGGGTGGGCCCCGACGGCATCGACTCGCTCCGCGCAGTTTGTGACTTCCTTGGGGCCGGCCGCGATGGGGGACTGGAGAACTGGTTCAGTGTGAATGTCACCTCCGATGCCATGCACGGTGGTCGGTGGCGGCGCGATCTCACCGCTGAGAGCGCCGAGGCGCTGGACCGCCGCTACACCCACTGGTGCGAGCTGCTCACCGCGCGGTATCCGCAGTTTCCACTGCCCCGCGCCACGTAAGGTTGGCGACCATCCGCGTTGTCGAGCCGCTGTCGGAGCACTGAATATCCCAGGCGCGCTGGGGAGGTTTTATCTTTCCCTGATACGACATCACCGCAACCGCCTTGGCGTCAATCTCGCGGCCATCAGCCGTGCAGACAACCTCCACAATCGCCCCACCAGGCCCCGTCATCCGGCTCACTCTGCCACTGCCTGCATCACGCAATGGGCTCCACTCGGGACTGAATTGCCAGTGCTGAATCCATTGCTGGTTGACGTCATCTGAGGTGGCAACATCTTGTATCCGCAGACGGTCCACGCCAAACACCACGGTGCGGGTCTGTCGGACTTCTCCCTTGCTGACGAGCTCGTACGCACTGGCCCCACGCTTTCGACCTGTCATCGGATCGTCATTGGATCGACCGACAGCTTCGAGCACCGAGTGGGCTGCGACGCCTCGGCTCCAAGTGAGTTCCGTGGCATTCTTTTTGTCAGCAGTTCCGCGGTCAGAAAGAACGGGGGTACCGCGGGTGAACCAGGTAATCGATCCCTTGTCCACGTGTCCGTGCATTGCCCGCGGCGGTCCGAACCGCAGCGTGTAGTGCATACCCGACTTCGCGTCCGCCGCCCATCCCTCCTGCGGACACCACAGACCCCCACCGTTGGCCTGCTGGTTGTCCTTGCTTCCATCCCCGATTTCCTCGAGGACACCATCGGGTCGGACGAGAGCGCTTCCGGCTTGGGCAACCGTGAGATGCCGGGGAAGGTTAGCCTCTTTCGCAAGTTTTTCCCATAGTCGTGTGTTGTAAAGGTGATAGGCGCTCGACTGTTCACGACTCATACCGCAGTCGGAGAACACTTCGTTGTAGTCGCGCAGAATTCGCTGCCGTGCCTTCACTGCCCACTCGGGTCGACCGAAGGTTGCGGCTGCGTTCAGAAGCACCAGATTCGACTGAGCCCCGTGATTGTGCGGCTTGTGCAACGGAAGGCCGCTGTAACGGCGATCATCTAACAACGCCGTTCCCAGAATGTTTGCGGTTGTGACGAAAATCGGCGTGGGAGCGGCGCGGTTCAGGCAGATCATGGTTTCCAATCGGCGCCGGATCTGCCCTTCTGTCCACCCCGAACTCTGACTTTGCATTTTCGTTGCGGTCGGTCCTGGATCAGGGAATGTGCGGGCGAAGAGCGAGACAATTGATTCCGCAGTTTCCGGTTGGCGCGCAGCAATGGGTATCAGCCACGCGAGCGAATGGAACCACAAAGACTCTTGAGCCGTGTTCGCCCGAAAAGCTCGGAGGCCGGAGGTTGTCAACGGTACCCGCTGTGAGCCCCAGTCGAGCCAGGTCATGGCCTCGGCCGGATTCCCGGTGAACTCGGCAGTCTTGTGAGATAGCCGTTCACAGACGCCCGCGGCTATCTTTTTCGCCGATGAGCCAACTGAGGCCAGCGTTGCCGAGGAGGCAGGCTGGACAACTCCGCCCACAAGTGAGCCAAAGGTAAGGATGGCAATCACTGCGGCGACAATGCCGAAATTGGGCCTGGTGCAACCCCGCCTCGACATTGGTGCATTATCTACCGCATGGGCGACCCGGTCGTAGCAGTGGTCGGCCTCGGCTACGTCGGTCTCCCACTTGCGGCGAGAGCAGTTGAGACCGGGCTTAGCGTGGTGGGTGTCGACACCAATGCCGACCGGGTTGCGGAACTTAACCACGGTCGCTCGCATATCGATGACCTCCCTGATACCAATGTTCGCGCAATGCTTGATCTTGGGTTTCGTGCCACGACTTCGGTGGGCCCGGAAGACGCCATCGATGTATTCGTCATCTGTGTTCCAACACCCCTCTTGCCTGCTGGCGGACCTGACCTGAGTGCAGTTCGAGCCGCAGGGGCTGAGATCGCACGGGCTCTGCGGCCGGGGGCACTCGTCGTGCTGGAGTCCACCAGCTACCCAGGAACTACCGAGGATGAATTGAGACCGATTCTTGAGTCCAGCGGCCTCGTGGCGGGTCTGGACTTTGCTCTCGCTTTTTCGCCCGAGCGCATTGATCCCGGGCGGCAGACCCATGACTTCGCCTCGGTGCCCAAGGTGGTCGGTGGCCTTACACCTGCGTGCCGCGATCGGGCGGCCGAGTTTTATGGGCGTCTGGTCACCACGGTGGTCACCACCCGTGGACTACGGGAGGCCGAGATGGCCAAACTGCTCGAGAACACCTATCGACATGTCAACATCGCGCTCGTTAACGAGATGGCACGTTTTTGTCACACCCTCGGGATCGATCTGTGGGATGCGATCGAGGCTGCCGCGACCAAGCCGTTCGGCTTCCAGCGCTTCGATCCGGGTCCGGGTGTTGGTGGTCACTGCATCCCGATCGACCCGAACTACCTCAGCCACTATGTAAAGGAGCAGACCGGTGAGACGTTCAGATTTGTCCACCTCGCACAGGAGATTAATGCCGCCATGCCCGAGTTCGTCGTGGCGCGAGTCCAGCAATTGTTATCCGACCGAGGGATCGAATTATCGAAGGCTCGGGTTTTGCTGATTGGGGTGACCTATAAAGCCGATGTCGCCGACGATCGTGGGACTCCCGCTCTGCCGATCGCAACTTCCTTAGCTGCTGCCGGCGTGCAGGTGATGTTCCACGATCCCCTCCTCCCGAACTGGACCGCAGGTGATGTCCCACTGGTGGCGGTGCCGTTGATCGACCATGCACTCGGTACTTGTGATGTCGCCGTGTTGCTGCAAGCGCATCGAGTGCTTGACCTCGAGAAGATCGCGTCTTCTGCACCGGCCCTATTGGACACTCGGGGAGTTGTGCCACGGGGCCTCCCCGGGGTTGAGTATCTGTGAAAGCGCGACCTGCGCGCGATCTGCATTAGTTACCAGAGATTATTTCTCAGAGGAAAATTTCCTAGAGGTGCGAATTAGCGCGAGTTAAATCCTCTTCGAAATCAACTTCAACTGCATAAAGATCTGAGATATCGATCGGTATGAATTCGGTGGAGTTTTTCTCAATGGTGATTTCAATGCCTCGTTCAAAATAGTCACCGTCCTCGCAGGCCGCCAATCCTGCGATCAGATTGGCTTTGTCTTTGTCGGCCACAAAGTTAATGCCCACCGACTCACCCAGGGCATCGACAACCTGTTTGGAAAGTTCGCTAATCAACCCGCTGGAATCGACCCGGTACTTGACTTCTTCTTCACCCACGGTCGCGGTATTCACGCACACGAAGGATTCATCGCGATCAATATATTCCTTAACGCGATCAAGGACGCGGGGATCAAAAACAACATCGCCATTCATCCACAGCACACCACCCGGGCCGGATAGGCGTAATGCCTTGAGCAGGCTTCTATTGGTGTTGGTTTGGTCGTAGGCCTCGTTATAGACATAGAGGTTGTTCGGGAAAGACTCAATGATGAGCTC
>CAITYI010000289.1 GCA_903896585.1 uncultured bacterium | reverse complement strand
TGTTTGGTCACGAGAGAGCACACTGAAGGTCGGTGTGGTTCCTGCAGTTGACACCGTGACCAGATAGGGGAACAGATTCCTGTCCCACGTGATTTCCGTTTGACCACCGTGAAGGTCAATGGAAAAAAGACGTACATCCGCATTTTGGGTGCCAGCGAACGGGTAACGGTGTTGCCGAGGCTCTGAGCGGGGCAGGGCGGGATCAGTAATCCACGCAACGTCAACGGCTGAGTTGTCGACCCGTTCAACAAGAAGGCTATGTGAATCCTGGTGCCACCAGAATCCGCGAATCCGTTCCAATTCCTCGGCCGCTGCGAAATCGGCCAGCCCCCAGGTCACGTCTACTCCGTCAGGGTGAGCGGTGACAAGCACACGAGCCTGTCCGGTTGAAATCTCCACGCAGTGCACACCACCATCTCGAACATAGGCAATCTGTGATCCGTCGGGGCTAATCTGCGGATCAATACAGCCGCCACCGGTAGTGAGGTGGCGAGTTTGGTGCACGTTGTCATCGGATCGCGAGGGAAGCGTGACAACATAAAGTTCGCCGTCGACAACAAAAGTGGCAGACGTGAATAGGTCATCGACACTGAATGCGGTGATTCCCTCGGTGACCTCCCGCATGCGTTCGCGCCGGGCCCGCTCTTGTTCGGGAATTTCACCGCTTGCCAATTCCACCGAATCCACAAGTTGGCGTTCGATCCACCTACTGGCGTCTTGGGCATCTGGCTGAGCGCACCAGAGGCTTCCCGCAGCACTTCGACCCGATTCACTGCGAATGAAAAGAACCATTTTCCGGTCAGCATTAGGCCGAAATGACCGCGGTGCACCAAGGCGGAAACCTCGCGTGAGGGCTTTCTGCCGTGGAAACGACTCAGTCATGCTCGAATCATGCACCACGCTAGGGCATCTCCGCCGCGAGTACCCTTGACCGGTGACCGAACCTGCCATTGAAGTGAAACCCGTTATTACCGCGAATCGTCGGATGCTCGTGGTCCACGCACATCCAGATGACGAAACTATTGGCACCGGAGCCACCATGGCGAAATACGCCGCAAGTGGGGCCCACGTCACTTTAGTGACGTGCACACTTGGTGAAGAAGGTGAAGTACTTGTCCCCGAACTTTCCCACCTTGCGGCAGATATGGATGACTCACTGGGGCAGCATCGAATTTCTGAACTCTCAGATGCCATGGCTATTCTCGGGGTCACTGATTTTCGGTTTCTGGGAAATCCGGGCAAGTATCGTGATTCAGGAATGATGGGTGTGCCGAGTAATCAGCGAGAGGATTGCTTTTGGCGAGCAGATCTACTTGCCGCAGCAACGGATCTGTGCGCGATCATTCGCGAGGTGAGGCCACAGGTTGTTATTACCTACGATGACTTCGGTGGCTATGGGCACCCTGATCACATTCAGGCACATCGAGTAACCCATTATGCAATTGCGTTAGCAGAGTGCGCGAGTTTCCGAAGTGACCTGGGGCCGGCGTGGTCTCCCAATAAGGTGTATTGGACCGCATTTTCAAAAAGCGTTATGGCTCAAGGAATCCAAAAACTCAAAGAAGCCGGTGATACCAGCGAATTTGCACTCATGGATCCAGATGATCTTCCCTTTGTTATTGAAGATGCACTGATTACCACTGTTATTGATGGATCTGAGTTCACCGAGTCGAAGTACCAAGCGTTAGCTGCCCACAAAACACAGGTCACCACCGACAGTGGTTTTTTTGCATTATCGAATAACTTGGGATTTGAAGTATTTGGCGAGGAGCATTTTCGATTAGCCCGGGGTAATGCTCCCAAGCCAGGCTCCGTGGAGACTGACCTCTTTGCCGGGATTGGGATTGCTGGGATTGGGCTTGAGTCTTGAGCGACCCTGAACCCAGGTGGGTTCAATCCACCTTGGTCAGAATTGTCGTCCTCGTGGCGTTTGCGCTCATGGGTGTCATGGTCGGCGTGGTTGGTGCCTTTATGCAAGCCCAACGGGTCATTACAGCAATTGGGGAGTACGTGATTGTTCTTCCATGGGGTCTGCTGGTGATGCTGACGGTGCTTGGCTTTGTGACTCGGTTTGCAACGCTGGCCACGGGGACTCGCTGGGGAGCCTGGCTTTTTTTCACCGGCTGGCTCGCAGCCACCATCCTGTTGGCCGCAGAGTCACCTTCGGGGGATCTCGCCGTCAGTTCCGGCGGGCGCCAACTGGCCTATCTCTTCGGCGGAGTGATCCTTGGCGTGGCGATCGCGACCTTCCCGGTGGATTTCCGCCTGCGGAAAAGGGGTCAAAGAATCGGTCACATGGGGAACCCGAGTCAATGACCCCGCGTCCATGAGAGTGCCGAAATCTTGTGGTGAGGTTCGGTGGTGAGTTCGTGCGTTGAGGCGGTGCGGTGGGCAGGTCGCATGTCGCTGGCCGCATAATAGGTGTGTTCTCCCTACCATGTAATACCCGCGCAAAACCGTCAGTGTTGCCTACATTTATTGGAGTGATGTCGTGACCGAGCATCTGCAGATGCCCGCCTCTTCACGGCGAAACCTGGTGATTGTTTCCGCGGCTGTTGTTGGAGTTCTGGTATTTCTTCTCGGAATCTTCCTGGCCACCAAGGACTCGGTCAGGGCGGGAACCACCGTGTCTGGCGTGGATATTGGTGGATTGAGCGAGTCCGAGGCCGTCGTTCTGATTGACGAAAAAATCGCGTCAAAGATCAACAAGAAATACGTATTCACCGCTGGTGATGAGGAATTCGAAGTTCGCCCTGCGGCGGCTGGAATTACCCTCGATGCTCAGGCAACGGTGGAACAGGGATTACGCAATAGCTTCAATCCGATCACATTGGTGACGGATTTTATTGGATCGCGGGAGATTGAACCTGTTATTTCGGTGGATCAGGAGGTGCTCGAAGATCAGGTTGCGGCGATTGCTCAGGCAGCGGACGTGCTACCCGTTGAACCAAACCTCAAAGTCACCCCCCAGGAGGTTACCCTCAGCCCGGGGAAAGATGGTCTACGAATTGAACAGGACAAACTCGCGCAATTATTGGTTGAGGGTGCCACGCAACCGCGAGAAACTTTTGATGCACCCAGCGAAGTCACACCACCTCTAGTTTCTCAGGAGTCTGCGGTGGCTGCTCAAAAATTGGCCGAAACTGCAGTGTCTGCACCCGTGGCTGTCACCGCTGGAGACATCAGCGCGACCATCGAGCCTGAAGTAATTGCGCGCGCATTAAGTTTTTCGCAGCAGGGAAATCAACTTGCCCCCGAACTCAATGGTGCAATTTTGCATAAATCCATTGCACCGGCATTGCGCGAAGCCGAAATTCCAGGCCGCGATGCAACTTTCGCCATCAAGAAGGGCGTACCCGTTGTGGTGCCATCGGTCGTGGGATCAGGAGTCGCAGATGCTGATCTTGCGACAGCGGTGCTCGAAGTTTTGGGAGATTCCAATCCCAATCGTGCAGTCAGGGTTTCCATGGGAACTCGGGAACCTGAATTGACCACAGCCGAAGCAGAGGCGTTGGGTATTACTGAGAAAATTTCAAGTTTCACCCAGAATTTTCCGTATGCCGCTTACCGAACAACAAATATTGGTCAGGCGGCCGAGTATGTCGACGGCACACTGCTCATGCCAGGGGAAACCTTTTCCATGAATGACACCATCAAGGAGCGAACAGCCGAAAACGGTTACACCGTGGGAACGATTATTGGACCGGGTGGTGTATTTGAAGATGCATTAGGCGGGGGAGTATCTGCCGCGACCACGGCCGTGTGGACGGCAGCATTTTTTGCAGGCATGGAGAAGACGGATACTCGAGCGCACTCCCTTTACATCTCCCGATATCAACCCGGCCTCGAAGCAACCGTCGCTTGGGGAGTCTTTGACATGAAATTCACGAATACCTCACCAACTCCGGTCTTCATCACCACAAAAATGACGGATACATCCATGCGCGTCACATTCTGGGGACAGAAACAGTATGACGAAATCCGGGCCGAATTTGGCGAGCGCACCAACATTCGCCAGCCCCAAAAGATTGTGAACCGAACAAAAAAATGCATCCCGCAATCAGGCAGTGAGGGCTTCACCATCACTGTTGATCGAGTCTTTATCAAGGACGGCAATGAAGTTGCACGTGAACCCATGACAACCGTGTATCGTGCCGGTCCCGAAATATCGTGTAAAAAACCAAAGAAAGACAAAGACAAAGTCGAAGTCGAAGAGGAACTCGCGGGTGACCTAGAGGGTGACCTAGAGTTTGAGAATAACTTCGAAGATTCACCCGAAGTCGCGATTTCTTCTGCCAGCATCAGCGCTTTTGAAAGCACAAGGCTGGAAAATCCACTCAGTCAATAGGTAACTCAGTCTATAGTTAACTGAAGTGGGGATTAACTCGGAGAAATTTCTTGGCCGTTGGCCGTGTCTTTCACACTAAAGCCCAGTGCGGCAATCGCGTCTCGCAACTGATCACTTCCTGCCCAGTCTTTATTTTCTCTAGCCAGATTG
>CAITYI010000288.1 GCA_903896585.1 uncultured bacterium | reverse complement strand
GATTCCGTTCTTAAGATTCCGTTCTTAAGATTCCGGTGTTAAATGGGGTATTCGACCCCGGTGAGATTGGTTGACACTTCCCATAGCCGCCCCGCTGCTGCCATGTTCTGAGCTGCGGCCGAGCGATCCACAATTGTCGGGTACCCGCGGGATTGTTTGAGGTCTTTGGGACCGATATAACTATCGCCGGGCAATCCGGGTGCGGTGGCGGCAAAGAGGGTCGGTAGAACTCCCATGTCGGGCGTTTGCCCGATTCGTCGGCTGATGAACTCGGTGATCTGGAATTCCACATTATTGCCCCGCATCTTGGCCGCGGATCCTTGCAGATTCGTGGCAGTGAAACCAGGGTGCGCCGCGACGGCAATGGTGGAATAGCCGCCAATTGTGAGTCGGCGTTGAAGTTCTGAGGTGAAAAGAAGGTTGGCAAGTTTTGATTGCCCGTACACATTCCAGGATTTGTATTTGCGCTCACTCATGAGGTCGTCGAAATTCATTCCCTTCACCATTTTGTGAGCCAGTGAAGACACGGTGACAACTCGGGAGTTCGGAGTTGCGATCAGCGCGGGCATGAGCAGACCGGTTAAGGCAAAGTGACCCAAATGGTTCGTGGCCAATTGGGCTTCAAATCCATCGGGGGTGACGGTTCGAGGAATCGCCATGATTCCAGCGTTGTTGATCAGCAGGTCGAGGCCCTCGGGGTGAGTTGCTGACCACTCGGCGGCAAATGCGCGCACCGAGGACAGGTCGGCAAGATCAAGACGCATTGCGGTGCCATTGGGTCCCACGGCTGCCGCGGCGGGTGCACCTTTTATGAGGTCTCGCACGGCCAGAGTGACCTGGGCACCATGCGCTGCGAGGGCTTTGGCGGTCTCAAAACCGATCCCAGAATTCGCCCCCGTCACAATTGCTCGGCGTCCGGTCAGATCGGGCATATTGGTGCTGGTCCATTGGCTCATGACCCTAGTGAAACAGGCAGGGTCCCTACGAGCCACTCCAAGGGTGTCTGTGTACGCTTGCGGGGCTTCACGCCCCTTTAGCTCAGTCGGCAGAGCGTCTCCATGGTAAGGAGAAGGTCTACGGTTCGATTCCGTAAAGGGGCTCGAACGGAGTTGGCGATTCACGTGGTCGGCTTCGCTTGGCGGGGTAGCTCAGGTGGTAGAGCAAGCGGCTCATAATCGCTGTGTCGCCGGTTCAAGTCCGGCCCTCGCTACGAGATTTACAGCATCAGGCACAATAGGTACGCCGTACCAGTAGACAGTGAAGAAGACATGCACACGAAGGTGTGCTTCATGGAAGTGAGAATGCAGTGGCCAAGGCCAGCGATATCCGTCCCAAGATCACCTTGGCATGTGAAGAATGCAAAGACCGCAACTACATCACCAAGAAGAATCGTCGCAACGATCCTGATCGCCTCGAGGTGAAGAAGTTCTGCGTTAAGTGCAAGACCCACACCCTGCACAAGGAAACTCGCTAACTTTTTCTCGTGGCGCTTAACACTGAGTTCATCGGGCGCACCTACCCTGCCACTGAGCCATATCTGGTGGGGCGGGAAAAAATCCGTGAGTTTGCTCGCAGTCTCGGTGAATCCAGTGACCTCTATTTCAAGGTAGATGCTGCGATAGCGGCAGGTTTTCCTGATGTCATTGCGCCCCCCACATTCGCGATTGTTGTTTCCATGGGTGCAGGGGAGCAGGTGATTTTCGATCCAGAGCTCGGATTGGATTACACCAGGGTGGTTCACGGCGATCAAAGATTCGTGCATCACCGAGTTATCACGGCGGGCGATCAACTCACCTGCACCGTGACAGTGGACGATATCCGCTCAGTGGCGGGCAACGACATGATCACGGTGAAGACCGAAATCGCGGACGCACCCGGGCTTCCTGTCTCCACCGTCTACTCCATGATTCTTTCCCGTGGGACCGATTCCCCATGAAATCATTTACCGATGTTCATGTGGGCACGGAACTCCCTGAACGTGAGTTCGCGATTACTCGTGCGGATCTGATTCGTTACGCAGGTGCATCCGGTGACTTCAATGTGATTCACTGGAATGAGCGAGTTGCTCTCGAAGTTGGACTTCCAAATGTCATTGCTCACGGCATGTTCACCATGGGCCTTGCCGTGCGAATTGTGACCGAATGGATAGATGATCCCAGTGCCCTGGTGGAGTATTCGTGCCGATTCACTCGCCCGGTACCCGTGCCTGACGACAATGTGGGCGCACTCCTTGTGGTGAATGCCAAAGT
>CAITYI010000287.1 GCA_903896585.1 uncultured bacterium | reverse complement strand
GCCTTTACCAAGAAACCCCAGGGCTTGACCCTAAGCGAATCCAAGCAATCCCCCTTGGCCTTGACCACATCACCGCTGACACTGAAATGTCCAAACCCAAAGACCTGACAACTGACAAACCATTCCTTCTAGTTCTCGGGAACGACTTCCTTCATAAAAACCGTGACTTAGCCATCAAAGTCTGGCAGGAACTCCTCGACCAAGGCCACTCAATTGACCTTGTGCTCGCAGGACTTCACGTCAAAAGCAGTAGTTCCAAAAGGCAAGAACAGGAACTAATCAACAAACACGTGAACCTTCGTGGATCCGTGCACACCCTCGGGCACGTCAGTAGCGAAGAGAGAGCGTGGTTGCTCAACAGCGCTCAAGCCGTTCTTTACCCATCCAGTGCAGAAGGCTTTGGCTTTGTCCCGTACGAAGCGTCTGCTCTGGGAACCCCAACAACTTTCGCGTTATTTGGGCCCCTCAAGGAAATCTCTCAGCTCACTGACCTGCCAACAGATTGGACCAGCCAACCATTCGCAGCTGACCTTGCAAATTTAATCGCGAATGAGTTACCCAGTCAAACAAGAATGACTCAACTTCAGCGGATAACTGGGGAACTCACTTGGGACCACTTCGGCACCCAACTGTCCACCTTCTTTACCAAGATCTCTAGCATGCCAGTAGTTGCAACCGCAGCACTCGGAGCAAGTTCAACGACTGAATCAGCAGCCTTAGCTCAAGTGTTAAGCAGCAAAACCTGGAAGTTCACAGCGCCATTAAGAAAAATTACTATCAGGCAGAGCTAAGACACCTCTTGAATTAAACCTCATTGAACGTAAAACTAAATCGAAATGCTAATCAAGTAAGTTTTTGAACCTGTACAGAAGTGAATTCTAGAAGTCACCGCGGGCACCAAGTCAATTCACCTCCAGAAAAAACCTCATAGAAATTCCATGTCTATATTTGCACCCAACGCTCGGTTCCTGGCAATAGATGCGCTGGAGTCTGGCTCCACCCAAAGAATGCGTCGGTCCTTAGATAGTTGCTTGCACAAGTTGCGCGCAACGGCTTGTGACACTGATCTTGTTAGCCGGATAGTGAACATGCGCTCACCGAGGGACTCGCCGACGCGCATCCAAGACCGCTGTGGCTGGCTGACGAATTTGCTTCCAGTGGGGGAAGACAAACTCCCCGGGTGAACTCCTTCCGCATACCGAACAATAAGTGCACTGACTCTTTCCCGCGAAGATGACTCGGTTGTGCTTTTAGCAGGTGGCGGAACAAGGGTCAGCATTGTTAGCAGAAAACCGAATACGATTAGCATTAGGAGAAAAGCACGAGGTAATTCACGGTACCACTTGCCCTGCATTGATGATACCTGCGCCGCATGTCTTGAGCGGTTGAGAATCACAGACTCCACCTCCGAAAGGCGTCACATTGCTCGAGACTTTCAGTCTAGTTTCTATTTGACTGGGTGTGAGAGTTGGATCCCGTGAAAGCATCAATGCGATAACACCAGATACATGAGGAGCTGCCATACTAGTGCCGCTGTATGCGCCGTATGTAGTGTTATTCACAGGACCACGCGATCCGGTATTCAGGTTTGAGAAAATCTGTACCCCTGGGGCGGCTATGTCCACCGCGGCTCCGTAGTTGGAGGACGACCATCTCTTGCCATTTGAATCTATTGATGCAGCAACGACAACATTATTGCAATTGGCAGGTCTATGAAATTGGGAATCGTCGTTGCTATTGCCTGCCGATACAACAACCGTAGATCCGCGACCGACTGCTGTGTCTATGGCGGTTTGATAGGTCAAAGAGCATGTTCCAAATCCGCCAAGGGACAAGTTGATCACTTTGGCTGGTGTTGAATTAGATGGCACCCCCAGCACTGAACCTCCAGATGCCCAGATGATTCCTGCAGCGATGTCGGAGGTGTAACCGCCACACTTACCTAAGGCTCTAACGTGCTGCACGCGAACATTCGGTGCAACACCAACAATCCCAATGCTATTGGCCGCTGCATTGATTGTTCCCGCGACATGCGTGCCATGCCATGAACTATTTGTAATGGTACAACCTGCAAGATAGCCTGAGGAAGATTCCGCTGAGGTAATCCAATCTCCAGGATCACTTGGATTGGAGTCACGCCCATCTAGATCATTTGCAAGCATTGGATCCGAAATCATGTCATATCCGGGGACAGTGGGCCCAGCATCCGGATGTGTTGTACCGCCGGTATCAACAACTGCGACCACTATGGATTGATCACCGTATGTTCGGCTCCAGCCACCTATGGCGTTCACACCATAAATGCCATCCAGTCCCCATAGGGAACCGTTGGAGTAATAGGGGTCGTTTGGTTCCTCTCCGATGACGCGAGGGGTTACACTTACTAGTTCTGAAGCCGGACTAGTACCCGCAGCTGATACAGCTCGGAGCCTGATTGAATATGTGGTGAAATTGACCAATCCTGTAATCACCACAGGACTGGTCACCGTGATAGGGCTCAGCGGAATCCAGGTTGAACCATTATTGATTGAAAATTGATAATTACTGATGGGGCTGGTTCCTGCTGCGCCAACAGTGAAGGAGATCGATGCTTGAGAATCGCCTGGCGTAGCCAACAAATCAGTCGGCGCTGAAGGTAAAACGGGTGTTACGACGCGGGGGGTGCGGTCAGTGGGGTCGGTGGTTGCTGTTGCTGTGGTGCTGGTTCCGCGAGTGTTGATAGCGACGGCGCTCACGTTGTAGGTTTGTCCGTTGACCAGTGTGGTGATGGTGC
>CAITYI010000286.1 GCA_903896585.1 uncultured bacterium | reverse complement strand
TGGACTAACTAGTCACGTCTAACTAGTTGCGTCTCATTAGATACGTCCAATTAGTTACGTCAAAATTATCAATTCGTATTAGAGTCCTCCCCATGACTGAAGTAACGTGGCTCACTCAGGATGCCCATGATCGCCTGACCGCAGAGTTAGCGGATCGTGAAGGTCCCAAACGAGTAGAGATCACAAAGCGAATTGAAGCCGCCCGAGAAGAGGGCGACCTCAAAGAAAACGGTGGATATCACGCCGCGCGTGAAGAGCAGGGAAAAAATGAAGCTCGGGTGCGCCAGTTGAGGCAACTACTTGAGTCCGCTCAAATTGGAGTTCCCGAGGCTGCCGAAGGTGTGGTTTCTCACGGGAAAGTGATCACGGTTCGGCTGGTTAACTTTGACGAAGAAGAAACTTTCCTGCTCGGTTCGCGTGAGGAAGCAGCGCACGCATCAGTTGATGTCTACTCACCAACCTCACCCCTTGGTGCTGCCGTGTTGGGGAAGAAAATTGGGGATTCCACCAGTTACATCTTGGCGAATGGTAAAGAAATGCAAGTAGAAATCCTCAAAGTCGAGGACTACGTCTAGCGATATTTACGAAGATCACTTTCTCCGGCTTTAGCGTCTACTCGCTCGGCGATACTTACGCACGGCCAATGGTGCGAAAATCGCGATAGCGATTCCACATGTCAGGATCGTGTAAAGAATCGGATTATTCAATGACCAATAACCTGTTTCCGCACCTGGCGGGTATCCGGTCGGATTGCCAAATAACTCTCGAGTGGCCAACACCAGTGAAGAGATCGGGTTGTAGGCCGCAAATACTTTGAGAAACCCTGGGAGTCCATCAAGTGGGACAAAAGCATTTGATAGAAAAGTTAATGGAAAAATCCAAATGAGACCGGCCGTATTTGCTGTTTCCGTGTTGGGCACTGACAGTCCAATGTATGCCCCTACCCAAGTCACTGTGTACGCGAATAACAGTAGAAGCAGGTATGCGTAGACGGCATTGAGGATGCCCGCATCAATTCTCCAGCCGACAATGTAACCCGTGATACTCAACACGGTAAGCACCAGAATCTGTCGAAGAGCATTCGCAAACGTATTGCCGATCAATGCTGCGGATTGCGACATGGGCAATGCGCGATAGCGGTCAATAATTCCCTTTTGCATAGCTTCGGCTAAACCAACGGTGCTAGCTGCAGCGGCAAATGCCACCGTTTGGCCAAAAATTCCCGGCATGAGGTATTGGCGATACAAACTCGCGTCAGCGGCTGTGCCTGGTTCGGCCCCTGGAATGGGAATGGCTCCGCCAAATACATAGGCAAAAAGCAGGACGAAAATTACCGGCTGGATCAGTTGGAAAAAGAGCGCTTCGGGAATACGGAATGACGCGAGAATCGTAGAGCGGGCAATAACAATCGAATCATGAAGAGTCCATCCCAATAATGGGCGTTTCATGGCCTCAGGATTGGAGGACCTCAATGGCGGTAGCAATTGGCTGGTCATCTGCGTCCCCTTCTTCCGCGACTCTTGGTAGGCACCTGCGTTTCATCTTCGGCCCCGTGCCCGGTGAGAGCCAGGAAGACATCGTCGAGCGTTGGCCGCCGCAGCGCAATGTCTGCAATTTCAATGTGCGAACTATCGAGGGATCTAATGGCATCGACGAGAATCGTTGACCCACCGCTCACCGGACCGGAAATAGTTGATTCCGTTACGAGTGATTCACCGCCAAACACGGGTGCGAGTGCCAATTGGGCATCGGGGATTCGCTTGGGGTCATCGACGGTGACCTCTAGTCGATCGCCGCCAATTTGGTCTTTGAGTTTTTCCGCGGTGCCATGGGCAATTACCCGGCCGTGATCAATCACCACAATGTCATTGGCTAACTTGTCCGCCTCCTCCAAATACTGGGTAGTCAGCAAGACCGTTGTGCCTTCGGACACCAGACTCTCGATCACACCCCACAGGCCAAGCCGGGACCGCGGATCCAACCCGGTGGTGGGTTCATCGAGGAAAAGAATGCTCGGTTTGGCAATCAGACTGGATGCAAGATCCAATCGCCTGCGCATGCCGCCCGAGTAGGTTTTGGCTGGTCGATCAGCAGCTTCAACGAGATCAAACCACTCGAGCAACTCCTCGGATCGTTCTCTGACATAGCCCGGTGTCAGGTGGTAGAGGTCGCCGAACATTTTGAGATTCTCTCGACCGGTGAGGAATTCATCGACCGCTGCATATTGGCCGGTCAAGCCAATGCTGTGCCGAACCTGATCGGCTTGCTTGACCACATCAAAGCCGTTGACATATGCCACGCCCTCGGTCGCCTTGAGCAATGTTGCCAAAATGCGAACCGTGGTTGTCTTACCAGACCCGTTGGGTCCTAATAATCCAACCACCTGCCCTCGAGGCACCACCAGATCAAGGCCATCGAGCGCACGAACATCACCGAAAGTCTTGACTAATCCCTCTGCATGAACTGCGTCGTCTTTAGCCATGCTTCGAGCCTATCGTTACAACTCGGTTACCTCGAAGCCTTGCTCCCGGATCGCGGTGAGGAGTACATCAGCATGTGCACGTCCGCGGGTTTCCACTTGCAGATCAATTTCTACTTCGTGGACACCAAGTTTTGGATCAATTCGATTGTGATCCACCTCGACAACATTTGCAGACACATCTTGTACAACTCGGAGGAGGGATGCCAAACTGCCCGGGGCATCGGGGACCTGCACTCGTAGGGTGAGATACCGGCCACCAGCCGCCATGCCATGGCGAATAATTCGTAATAAAAGAAGTGAATCAACATTGCCGCCGGACAGCACAACAGCAACCGGCGGTTCAAAATGCGTTGGGTCAGCCATGACGGCGGCTGTCGCTGCCGCACCGGCCGGCTCCACGACCATCTTCGCTCTCTCCAGAACAGATAGTGCTGCGTAGGAGAGCTGGTCTTCACTGACCGTGACAATTT
This sequence comes from uncultured bacterium, assembly GCA_903896585.1. Classification (GTDB taxonomy): domain Bacteria; phylum Actinomycetota; class Actinomycetes; order S36-B12; family S36-B12; genus UBA4592. Next base: position 1,072 of record CAITYI010000286.1, on the reverse strand, counting down.
CATCTACGTGTTCTTGCACAATTGCAAATGGAATATCCCCCGGACGGCCAACTGCAATTCCATCAGCCATGGTGGACATTGTGGTGAGTGCAATGGGTGTGCCTGCCGCGAGCGACTGGGGATAGGCCGCAGCATCTTGTGCTTGAACACCAACTACTTTGACGTCGGGACGCAAAGATTTAATAGCTAAGGCGACACCCGCTAAAAGCCCGCCGCCACCGGTGCACACTACAACCGTTTTGACCTGAGGAATCTTCTCGATAATCTCTAGCCCGAGGGTTCCTTGCCCGGCGACAATGTCATTGTGATCAAACGGATGAATCAGAATTGCACCTGTGCGATCCGCAAATTCTTGGGCAGCTGTCAGCGCTTCATCAATTGATGAACCAAAGAATTCGACATCTGCTCCGTATCCTTTTGTCGCCTCAACTTTTGGTATAGTGGCACCAATTGGCATAAAGACCGTGGCTTTGATGCCCAGAATCTGGGCAGCCAATGCAACTCCTTGGGCATGGTTGCCCGCGCTGGCGGCCACCACCCCTCGGGCTTTTTCTTCCGGAGTTAAACGAGATAAGCGATTGAATGCCCCGCGAATTTTAAATGAACCCGCACGCTGCAAATTCTCTGGAACCAGATAGACCGGTCCACCAACTAACTCACTGAGCCACCGAGCGTTGGCGATCGGTATTTGATTGATCACGCCTGACACGGCATTGCGTGCCTGCTCAATATCGGAAAGGGTTAACTTCGCTGTCACCGCCGAATCATGGCAGGTGATGTGGAGCTTGGCTACGCACCACCGGGTAATTGTTTTCGGCCACCACTGAGTCCTTGTTGATCTGATAATCGCGCCCGCGATGCGGCTGACCTGCCGGCTGAAGACGCTGAACCCGAATTAGCTGTTGCCGAACCCGAATAGCCACCCCATGAGCCCCGAGCCTGGGAGGTGCTGCGGTGAAAATCTGCCACCGTTTTCTCTTTTCCCGCTAGAACGAGAGCTCCCGATTCACCACCAGATTTAATCTGACTGCTGTTTCGATGATCATTGACCTTTATTGCCTGCTCGCGGCCT
>CAITYI010000285.1 GCA_903896585.1 uncultured bacterium | reverse complement strand
GATGCTCGAGGCAGTAATACCAACGCATGAGGCTCCCATTCGCATAAGTAAATTTGTGTGTAAGTATTGATGTGCACCTAGCCTAATCGGTCGGCTGAAGGTCAATCCAGTCTCTCCCCATAATTCACTGCCCCCTCATGATAAATAGACTTCCACCATGGCTGCCGTGAATCGTGATCCACTAACTCCCGGGTACCAAAGTCCCACACGCAGCGTGCCCTCCTCAATTAGCCGACCAGAGTATGTGGGTAAGCCGGGGCCGAGCCCCTATACCGGTACTGATATCCAATCTGAAGAAACAATTGAGCTCATGCGAATTGCCAGCCGAATTGCCGCTAATGCTTTAGTGGAAGTCGGAAAGGCGGTGCGCCCAGGGGTTACCACCGACCAACTGGACGCTATTGGCCACGAATACTTGTGCGATCACGGCGCGTACCCGTCAACCTTGGGGTATCGCGGTTACCCGAAGAGTTTATGTTCGTCCCTAAACGAAGTAATTTGCCACGGTATTCCTGACTCCACTGTCCTGCAGGAAGGGGATATCTGCAATATTGACATCACGGCCTTTCTCGGTGGAGTTCATGGCGACACCAATGCCACTTTTTTGTGCGGCGAGGTCGCTGAGGACGTGCGGCTATTAGTGGAGCGAACCCATGAAGCAACCATGCGAGCTATCGCGGCTGTTAAGCCTGGCCGGACGGTCAACATTATTGGCCGAGTAATCGAAAGCTACGCCAGACGCTTCGGCTACGGGGTGGTTCGTGACTTCACCGGCCACGGGATCAACACCGCATTTCACAGCGGCTTGATTATTCCGCATTTCGATGACCCCCATTCAACCAAAGAACTTGAACCTGGCATGACCTTCACAATTGAACCGATGTTGACACTCGGCACAACAGCATTTGACATGTGGGATGACGGATGGACGGCTGCAACCAAGGACAAATCGTGGACGGCTCAATTTGAACACACTCTTGTGGTTCGCGAAGACGGTGCGGAAATACTGACGCTAGCCGATGCTACCGACTAGATTTCTGTCAATGACTCCTCAATCTGACCCTGTTTCAACCCTAGCGATAGATGTTGGTGGTAACGGCATCAAAGCACTGGTACTTGACTCGAATGGCGAACCTCTCAACGAACGTACGCGAATTGACACCCCTTACCCATGCCCTCCCGAGCTCTTTTTGACACTGATCGCCGATCTGGTTGCGGGCTTTCCCGTTTTTGACCGAGTGTCAGTTGGATTTCCCGCCATGGTTCGCGATGGAAAGACACTTCGCGTTGCCCCCTTTTCCCGTGCCGTGAAGGATGGCCCCCGAGATCCGGAACTATTTGACCTCTGGGACGGATACCCACTGCAGGGCAAAATCTCGGCAATGTTTGGAGTACCGACTCTGCTTGCCAACGACGCTGATGTCCAAGGTTGTGCCGTGGTTTCCGGAACGGGAACCGAGTTCGTAATGACATTAGGAACGGGTGTAGGGACCGCCCTCTTTCATCATGGGAACCTGCTGCCCCATATGGAATTGTCCCACGGCAACTTTGGGGGGGAAAGCATTGATATTCAGTTAGGAAATGCCAATCGGAAGATTATTGGCAATGATCAGTGGATCGAATTGGTGGAAAGCGCCGTTAAAGATTTCAGTGCCAAATTGTTCCCCGATCGGATTTATATTGGCGGAGGGAACTCGAAATTTCTCAATGGCGCTGAATTGGGGCCACTTGTTGAAATTGTTTCCAACACGGCCGGACTTATGGGCGGCATTAAGTTGTGGGAATTCAGTCAATGACCCAATGGCTTAGTAAATCGGAACAAGTTGCGTGGCGATCATGGCTGGACGCATCCCGGCTGCTGATCTCGGAACTTAATCGGGAATTGATGCAGGCGCACGGTCTTTCAGCTGCTGATTATGAAATTTTGGTTCAGTTATCCGAGAATCCGGACCAACGAATACGCATGAGCGAGTTGGCCGACCGGACTTTTAGCTCACGCAGTCGACTTTCCCACCAAATCGACCGCATGGAGAAAGCCGGGCTTGTCAAAAGAGAGGCTTGCTCAGTTGATGCCCGCGGCATGTGGGCCGTTCTCACGCCCCGTGGTCTCGCAAAAATCGTGGAGGCGGCTCCCGACCACGTGGCCGGCGTGCGCAAACACCTGGTGGATCTCTTGTCAGCGGAGGATTTCACCAAACTGGGGCAATCCTGCCAAACCGTGGTTCAGCATCTCGACTCAAGCGGGCAGCGCTCCTTTCCACAGGAGTAATTCACGTTTCTAGAAGCGTGAATCAACCAACAATCGAGATGTGGGCAACTCCCTGGTCAGTCCACTGCACTTTTACCTGCGTCTGATACGCCTCACTCAAAATTTCGGTGGTTATAACCGCTCGCGCTTCTCCGTGCGCCACAACTTTTTGCTCTGCCACCACCACAATGCGATCGGCCAGGCGCGAGACTCGTTGGAGGTCATGTGAACTAATCACCATTGTTTTGCCTAAAGCATTCATGCCCTGAATCGCCAAATCCAGGGTGGCAAGACCAGCAAGGTCAAGGTCGGAATCTGGTTCATCCATGAGAACGCATTGAGTCTCCTGGGCCAATATGCGGGCCAAATGAACGCGCTTGCGCTCTCCGCCGGATAACTCGCTCATGGGTCGATTTGCAAGGTCAATTATTCCCAGACTTTGGAGTGCAACTTTGATCGCCGTGGAATCCTGCTTTTGGAGTTCCGTTCCCCGCCATGGTGTTCTCCCCCAACTCACAATGTCAACGGCATTAAATCCAAATGCCACCGAGAGGTCCTGAGCAAGTACGGCTCGACTTTGGGCCATCTGACGGGCATTCATGTCGGAGACGGAGTATCCACCGAAGAGCACCTCTCCCTCAGTTGGGCTCAGTGTCGCGGCAGCAATTGCCAAGAGCGAGGATTTCCCCGCACCATTAGGTCCCACGACAGCCGTCACCAGCCCGGAAGCGAATGTCAGTGTGGTTGGCTCCAGTCGATACCGCCCTGAAGATGTACGCAGGGCGCAATTCACTAACTCGATACTCATGGCAGGAATCGGGCCCGTGCCCGTCGCAGTTTCCTTATAGTCCTTGGACATGATCACGCCCACCCACCCTGGCGACTGCGCGTCCGCGCCACAATCACCAGGAACAGTGGGGCGCCGACAATCGCTGTGATGGCGCCCACTGGCAGCTCAACCGGGCTCACAACTAGTCGTGCGACAGTGTCCGCTGCAACGACGGTAAACGCACCTGCAATGGCGCTGACAATCACCAGACTCCGATGACTGGGGCCGATCAAGAGGCGTACCGCATGTGGAACAAGCAACCCAATAAATGCAATGACCCCGACTACTGCAACCCCAGCGCCCGTGAGCAATACGGCTGCCCCCAAGGCCCACATTCGGATCTTTCCCACCTCTATACCGCTTGCAAAGGCGGCATCATCCCCTAAGGAGAGGACATTAAGTGCCGGTGCAATGAAAAGTGCAATACCCGTGCCAATAACTACGGCTGGAGCAATAGAGAGCACACCACTCCAATTACTCAGTGCAAATGAACCCGTTGCCCAAAAACTCACCGGACGCAATCCGGCTAATCCGCTCATGGAAATCAAGATGGCCACAACGGCGGAAGCAAATGCCGTAATCGCGATCCCCCCAAGTAGGACCGTCACAACTTCGATTCGCCCATGTGTTCGCGATACCCACACCACAACAACGACAGCGAGAAGTCCACCGAGTAAGGCGAAAAGTGATGCAGCATACGAGTTGTAGCCCAGACCCAGAGCCGCACCTACAACTGCGCCGAGGGCGGCCCCTGCCGAAACGCCTACGAGGGCTGGATCTGCGAGCGGGTTGCGCAGTGATCCCTGCAGCAGCACACCCGCAACCGCAAGGCCGGCACCGACTAGAACGGCGGTCAACACTCTCGGTGCCCGAATATTCCAAATGATCACCGGATCGGAGGCGGCCGCACCGGATAGCAGCGAGATGACCACGCTCCCCATCAGAGCAACCAGCACAATCGCAATAAGCCACACCGAACGGGCACGGAGCGTGGGCATTTATCCCAACTGCTTCCATGATGAACGAAGGGCGTCAATTAGCGCACCGGTTCGCGGCCCAAATGACAGCAGGAGCGTGTCGTCGACCACAACCACCTGACGTGTCTGTGCCGCTTCAGTCTGCGCAAGTCCAGGGAGAGCGAATAGCCCATCGACTCCGCCTACGGACTTCAATCCGTCAGCCATCACAAGAATGGTGTCAGGATTGAGATTCACTAATTCCTCAGCGGTTAATGGCGTGAAGGCTTCAAAACCTGCCTCGGCGCCAACGTCGACAGCACCGGATTCGGCAATCAATGAATCTGCGCCAGAGCCAACCCCTCCTAAAAGGTAGATCGCAGATGTCCCCCTGAGATACAAAAAGGCAACCCGGTTACCCGTTAGGCGAGTCTCGGCCGGCCGGCCCACCGATTGTTGTTGGGCATATTCGATTGCACTCGACGGTGCACCAATCGCTTCTCCGATAACTTGGATCTTGTTGGAAACTTCGGCACTTGACCAGGCCTCAGGCACTTCCACGACCGAAATACCTGAATCACGAAGTTGTTGTATTGCTTCAACCGGAGCTGTCATGGCATCGATCAGGACGATGTCTGGATTTAGTGCAATTACCTGCTCTGCATTGATCGAGTGCGCCTTGGTGACAACCGGAACCTGCTCGATCTCAGGAGTGTTACTCGTTTCATCTCTTCCCACAACTCGATCAGCTCCACCCAGAACAACAACGACTTCACCTGATCCATTCGCTAACGAAACTATTCGTTGAGCTGAATCTTGAGCCCATGGTTGATTCGCCGGTGTGGGGAATGGAATATCCGTATTGGTGATGACAACGGTGTCCGAGAGTGCGGGCGTTGATTCTTCAATGGCCACCGAATCCTCAGTAGGGGCCGCACATGCTGTCAGCATGATTAACATCACCAAGCTGACGCCGATACCCGAGCGGATTCCCACTGAGTCATTATGGGTGCGAATGGAACTGCCTTCCCGATACCTTGTCGGAATCGACCGACGTAGTGTCAGGCGCGACCGTTCCACGTCTACCTAGGTTCTTCACATGATGTGGGATATATCTGGGGATTTACCTGGACGTCTGCCGCGATCTGTCGCAGTGCTGACTACCGCAGCCCTGAGTCTGATACTGCTTGCGACTCACAGTGTTCCTGCCCACGCGACCACCCAAAAGAAGGGCGCTACCAGCCTGTCGGCGAGCCCGACAAGAAATCTCCCGGCCACCGGAGCTTCAGTTCGAGTTTCGGGCAAAGGTTTTGACTCCAGGATAGGTATATATGTAGCGCTCTGCGTTACACCGACCAAGGGATCAGCGGTTGCGCCCGGTCCCTGCGGCGGCGGAGTGAATGTGGCCGGCAGCAATCCAGCCTCGGCGTGGGTTTCTTCGAATCCCCCGGCTTATGGAAAATCACTCGCCATCCCGTACTCAAAAGGCGGAAGATTTCGGGTGCCTTTAACGGTCTCACCCATGATTGGCGATATCGATTGCCGGGTCATGTCGTGTTCCATTGTTACTCGCGCAGATCACACCCGAAGTTTTGACCGAACATCAGACCTATTCGTACCTGTCACATTCAAGTAAGGCACAACACCCACAAGTAAGGCACAGTACCCACCCTCAAGGAGAAAAATGAAGCACAATGCTCGAGCCGCTCGCCTAGCAATTGCCGGCACCCTTGGCCTTGTTTTGATCGGTCTGCCATTGGGGTCACCAATATCGGCAGCAGGCAACTACAACGTCACCATGGCTGGCTTCAATAACATGACACCCCTTGTTGCATTGGCAACAAGTTCAGAGCAGCCAATGGTTGCGACAAATATTCCGGCAAATGTGGGCCTTTATGCCCTGCATTGTGCGGTGCCCGCAAACCCCCGCAGCGCACCAACCCTGTGCGACAACTCCGCTGATTCGGCTGTCTATCTACCCGCCACCCCTGCTGCACGCGACAGCGTGACTGCAGCCATGAAAATTAATGGGGAGTTTTACGGCACCAACCCGAATCCCCAATCAGGTGCGACTGCGCCTGCGTCAGTTGACTGCAGGGCAACAACTGCTCCTGGCACCACAGCCTGTGCCGTTTATATTCTCGGAGCCGGTCGCGAAAGCGCTAACCCGGCATACATGCGGGTGTTCCCAACAATGTTTTCGCCGGTCAAAGCAGATCGCATGACAGACACCTTCACAGTGACACCGAAAGCCGGCTCCACCGTGACCCAGAAGCCTTCTGCATTCAGTGTGAAAACTGCGTCAGGTTTACTTCCGACAATTCTGTCTACCACCTGCTCATTCACTGAGAATGACACCCAGATTGCTGGTTTGTCGGTCGGTGGAAATTGTGAAGCGGTCATATGGACGACCGGGGGCAAGAACTACAAGCCTTTGGTGCAGACGGTGACGTACACGTTGGGATAATGCGAAAAGTTGTAGGTGGGTGTGTGACTCCGTTTGGGGTCACACCCTTTCTACCCTAATTCGCGGCTATACCAGCCTGAATAAATGCGATTACCGAATCACCCTCGGATCGGCTGTCACAGCCTTGTGATTCAACACGGTTAATTGCCGCGTCTAGTACACCCCAAATAAAGGAAGACATTTGGCGGACATCTGCCACGTCAATTTCAGTGAGGGCAATGGACAATGGTGCGATCAACTCACGGTGCATTGATTGGACCTGGGCCCGGCGAGCCTCTGGCAGGTCAACCGCTCCCGCTGCTTTAAGGAGTGCATGGCGACCCTCTGCTACATAATCTAAAACGCCACGCACCCACGCTTCGATGCGTCTATTTGGGTCAGAGACCGAATCAACGGCAGGTGTAATTTCATCAACCCACATGGACATTTCGTCCACAAGGACATCGGCGATCAAATCGGCAGCACTGTTGTAATACTCGTAAACTGCGGAGCGCGACAGGCCTACTTCCTGAGCGACCTGTGCCACGGTAAAGGCCTTACCCTGTTGCATCAGGTTAGCGG
>CAITYI010000284.1 GCA_903896585.1 uncultured bacterium | reverse complement strand
GGCATTCGAGTCGGTAGATCCAGCCCTTGAGAGGCGTATTTCCACGAAGCTGGATCTCGTTGAGCAGCAGCTCCTTTCGTCTGTCCACAGCGACTATCCGTTTGTGACCGAAACTTCAAAGCACCTTGTTGTTGCAGGTGGGAAGAGATTTCGGCCGATCCTGACCCTGCTCGCGGCAGAATTCGGTGACCCTCAGGCCCCCGGCGTGGTGCCCGCTGCGGTGGTTGTCGAACTCACCCATCTCGCCACGCTCTACCACGACGATGTCATGGACGAAGCAACCATGCGCCGCGGTGCGCAGAGCGCTAACTCTCGCTGGGATAACACCGTTGCAATTCTCACGGGTGATTTTCTTTTTGCCAGAGCATCGCAAATTCTTGCTGATCTGGGACCCCAGGCCGTTCGGATTCAAGCTGAGACATTTGAACGATTAGTCACGGGGCAGATCAACGAAACTATTGGACCCCTCGATGGCCAAGATCCGGTGAAGCACCATCTTTCCGTTTTATCAGATAAAACCGGATCACTGATTGCAACGTCGGGAAGATTCGGAGCCATGCTCTCGGGCGCTGATTCAGAAACAGTGAATATTTTGACAGCTTTCGGTGAGCGAATCGGGGTGGCATTCCAATTGGCTGATGACATTGTGGATATCACCTCGATTGCCGACCAATCGGGCAAAACTCCGGGCACCGATTTGCGCGAGGGCATTCCCACTCTGGCGGCGCTCATTGCTTTGTCCAAATCAGATTCAGGGAGCGCGCGCTTACGCGACCTATTGTCACGACCACTGCCTGATGACCTCGAGCACCAAGAAGCCCTGGCGTTCTTGCGCGCCCACGATTCCCTAGAGGAAGCCCGATTGGAAGCCCGCAGATGGGCCGATGAATCTAGGCGGGTTCTTGATCCGTTGCCAGATATCCCGGCAAAGGCAGCACTCGCCGCACTGTCTGACTACGTGGTCACTCGCACGGGCTAGGCGCCTGAAGCTTCTATTTCCGCTTGTTCGCTCTTCAGGAGTGCAGACGTTTTACTGTTATTGCGCGTGTGTCGATACATGTCAATCGAAAAGACCACCAAGGCTGTCCAGACAAGTCCGAATCCGATCCAACTTTCTGTTGTCATGACCTCGTTGAAGACAAAAACGCCAAGCAAGAACTGCCCAGTAGGTGTGATGTATTGCAGAAGGCCCAAGGTCGACAAGGGAATTCGAATTGCAGCTCCGCCGAATGCGAGCAGCGGTATCGCTGTGATTGGACCCAACAAAATCAAAAGGGCGGTGATCCCGGGCCCGTCCATCACAATGGAATTATCACCACGTGACACCGCGATCGAAAGAATGACAATGGCAATCGGGAGAAGTACCGCGGTTTCAATCCCGAGGCTGTGAATCGATGGAATGTTCGCAAACTTCTTCAGAAGACCATATATGCCAAATGAAAATCCCAATGTCAGTGCAATCCAGGGAAGTTGCCCGTATGCAATCGTGAGGACCGCCACGGCAATCACAGCGATGCCTACCGCGACCCATTGGGCAATTCGAAGCCTCTCTTTGAGAATCACCACTCCCAAGGCAACGGAAACCAAAGGATTAACAAAGTATCCGAGGGACGCCTGAATTACTTGATCAGAATTCACCGCGTACACGTACACAAGCCAGTTAATGGCGAGGAAAATAGCGGCGGTACCCAAGATAATTACGATTCGGCGATTGAAGGCTTGGGTAAATACCCGCCACTGTTTGCCGATCAGAACAACAATGACGACAAAAATCAACGACCAGATAATCCGGTGAGCAACAATTTCAATTGGCGGAACTGAGTCCAAGAGGATGAAATAAAGCGGGAATAAGCCCCACAGTAGGTAGCCCAATACTCCGAGCAGGAGCCCGGTGGTGTGTGAGGAGCGCTCGCGTACGTTCACAAGTGGTCGCTAATTTTTATTTCTCCGCCTTGGTCTCACCGGTAATAACCCAACAGACACTACTCGCGGGCAGATCAGGCTTCACAGTGGATAGGCTCGAGTTGTGTCGAGGTATCTGGTGAGCAGTAGACCTGAGGTTCAGGTCGAAATCATGACTGCAGGTTTAGCGTGTTGCACATTGGAAGTGGAGGCTGCGGTTGCGGGTGGGCATTTGGTGGCCATCACGGGAGATTCTGAACAGGCTCCACAGGTGATTGTGATTGCCGGAACGGTGACCGACGCACTCGTGCCTTCGGTACTGGACCGAATTGAGAAGTACCCGCTGGCACAGATCATGTCCTTTGGGGCCTGCGCCACCAGCGGTGGCCCGTACTGGGATTCCCCGCCGGTGAGCAAGGGCATTGATCAATTCGCCGATGTTGCCGTTTATGTTGCCGGCTGCCCCCCACGCCCCGAAGCTTTGGTTGCTGCGCTGGTCGAACTTGCAGGGGAAAAAATTCTGTGAATACGCCACTCGTGATGGAGGTGATCGATGCTGAAGATTGGCAGGCTCGCGTCAAACAAATGGACAGCGATGGATTCACATTCTTTGATTTCCTGACGGTTATTGAGCGGGAAAGCGACAGGCGAAATTCGGCCACGCAAGCGCCAGTACTCGAGGTAGTCGTGCGAGTCACCCAACCTGATTTTGGAAAATCGCAAGCCCTGTCCACCCACGTTTCCGTGATCGACCCCAGGTTGGCTTCGATCACGGAGATTTATCCGGGAGCCGACTGGCATGAGCGTGAATGTGCCGAAATGTTTGGAATTGAATTCGCGGGAAACCGCGCCCAAGCACTACTGCGCCATGAAAACGCGGGAGCACCACCCTTGCGGAAAAGCGTGGTGTTAAGTACGCGGGTCATTGTCGAGTGGCCCGGTGCCGCAGAACCTGAGATCCAAGACGATGGTCGCAAGGTGGGGAATGCGTCCCGCCGGAGACAACGACCGCCGGGAGTTCCCGAGAGTTGGCTCCAGACGTGATCCATTCATTTATTGCGCTGATTCCGGAAAAGTGCACTTCTTGCATGCTGTGTGTGCGGGAGTGCCCCGCATGGTGCATTCATTTGGATTCCCACACCGAGGAGGTCAGCGAGCCGGGAGCCCGCCGTCCCAAGAAGGTTAATGTCTTGGATACCTTCGACATTGACTATTCCCTGTGCATGTATTGCGGTATATGCGTCGATGTGTGTCCATTTGATGCATTGGAGTGGGATCAACATCGGGCATTAATCGGAACAACTCGCGAGTCTTTGTACCTGAATAAAGAAGAACTCACCTCGGAATAGTTACCAGTGGCCAGTTACCAGTTACCAGTTATCGGTAATTGGTGAATTGCACCGCAAAATCCAGATCGGCACCCTTAATGAGTGCAATGACATCCTGCAGGTCGTCGCGACTCTTGCTGGTGACCCGTAGTTCATCACCCTGCACCTGCGTTTTCACTGCCTTGGGGCCTTCATCGCGAATCAATTTGCCCAATTTTTTGGCCTGCTCCTGGTTGAGGCCATTGGTGAAAGTGCCACCAATTTTGTATTCCTTACCTGAAGATCTCGGGTCTCCCGCGGTGAAAGCTTTGAGACTAATTCCGCGCTTGATTAATTTCTCCTTGAACACATCAAGGGCGGCTAGCGCCCGCTCCTCGGTTCCGCTGGTGATTTCAACAGCTTCATCGCCTTTCCACTCAATGGTGGTGTCGGTGTTCTTGAAATCAAATCGCTGAGAGAGCTCCTTGGCCGTCTGGTTGAGGGCGTTATCGGCCTCCTGGTGGTCCACTTCAGAGACAATGTCAAAACTACTATCGGCCATGGGGCATCCTTTCCCGAGCGCACAAAGTTGTGCATTTACTGCCCCAATCTAACCGACTGCGGATCGCAACCGGGAGACATGTATTGTTTGGCGCGCATTACGGCAGGTTGCCCGAGCGGCCAATGGGAGCGGACTGTAAATCCGTCGGTTTTACCTTCAGTGGTTCGAATCCACTACCTGCCACCATCTTTTTAGGCCATCTTTTTGGGCCATCTTTTCTAGGCCTTTGTGATCCAGATTGGTTCGGATTATGAAGGCCGGCACGGGTAGGAAGTTCATGAGTCTTTTTGGTGACTGATCTGGTAGCCTTTTAACAACCTGGCGATCAGGCGGTCAGCTAAAGAATTCAGCAAGATAAGTTAGCAAGAGAAATCAGAGAGGGAAATCTGTGTCTCAGCCAAATCCTTATGGTGGATCACGAATCACTGGTGTGCTCGTTTTTATCGTCTCCATCGCGACCTTGATCATCGCCGCGATCAATACCCCGCTTGGCGAGTGGGAGACGTGGGGTTATTTGCTGGGTGCATTGTTGCTGTTATTTGGACTCGCCTTTCTCTACTCGGCGGTCAAAAATCGCATGAACATTGTGGGTAGCAATACCAAGGGCAGAACTAATCTGATTATTTCGGTCATCGGGTTGATCGCAGCGGTCATTGCGGTGATTTCAAACTTTGTCACACAGGGAGATGGAGGCTGGACGGTGAGTTCTATTCTGACCACAGGTCTCTTCGCGGCCCTGATAATCATGTTTGCTGCGGGTATCCCGGCCAGTCGAGCCAAAATGGCTGCCGGGCTCTAAATCTCGATTCCGTTCTTAAGATTCCGTTCTTAAGATTCCG
>CAITYI010000283.1 GCA_903896585.1 uncultured bacterium | reverse complement strand
TGGCTGGAGATGCTCCAACAGTGAAACCATCGCGATTAGACGAGGATGATATTCGGGTTCGCCCCGGTCGATCGAAATCACGTCCGCGAACCAAGGATCGACCACTGCACACCGATGCTGTTCTCGGCTCAGTCACCACTGTGGACCGCGGTCGATTTACCGTGCTCTTGGATACTGACGATTACGGCCAAGAGATTTATGCGGTCAAAGCACGCGAGCTCGGCAGAAAAGGGATTGTTGTTGGTGATCGAGTTGCTCTCGTGGGTGATTCATCAGGTGACGTCGATTCACAAGCGCGCATTATTCGTCGAGAGCCACGAGTTACCGTTCTGCGCCGGACGGCCGATGACAATGACCCACAGGAACGGGTCATTGTTGCCAATGCCGGGTTCTTGGGAATTGTGGTTGCAGCTGCAAACCCTGAGCCACGCACCGGTCTGATCGATCGGGCAATCGTTGCAGCACTTGATGCCCACATCACGCCATTTTTGGTAATTACCAAATGCGATGTTGGAGATCCGGAAGCATTAACCCAAAATTACCGAGCGCTTGGGCTTCAGATTTTCTATATTTCCAATGGCATCGCCGGCACGGAACTCGTGAGCTTTGTGACTGACAAGGTGACCGTTTTCGTCGGTCACTCGGGTGTGGGTAAATCGACCTTGATTAATCAACTCGTGCCGCTAGCACAGCGACTCACTGGGGAAGTGAATGATCTCACCGGCAAAGGCAAACACACATCAACGAGTGTGATTGCGTTCCCACTCCCCCACTCCACTGGAATCGTGATTGATACCCCCGGTATCCGGTCATTTGGGCTTGCGCACGTCAGCAGAGAGGTCATCCTCGAATCATTTAGTGATCTCGCGGTCACCATGGAATCCTGTCCACGCGCGTGCAGTCACAATGAACCAGAATGTGGCCTCAATGAGATTGTGGATCCGCTGGGAAGACAACGGTTCGAATCTCTCCAAAGCCTGCTCGCCGGTAACACTATTCTGAGCCCGTGAACCTCGCCAACGACTCGGACCTGGGCCATGCCATCGCGATGGCTGATCTGGCTGACTCGCTATCCATGCCTCGTTTTCGCGCTCGTGATTTGTTAGTGGAAAACAAACCCGACTTCACTCCCGTCACTGACGCGGATAGAAACGTCGAGTTGGCTTTACGCGACTTCCTCACTCGTGAGTATCCGAGTGATTCGGTGATCGGTGAGGAATTCGAACAATCGGGCAACGCCGATCGAACGTGGATCATTGATCCCATTGACGGAACCAAGAATTTCGTTCGCGGGGTTCCCGTCTGGGCAACCCTTATTGCCCTTCGTGATTCCGCAGGTATTGGCCTTGGCGTAGTGAGTTGTCCTGCACTAGGCCGTCGATGGTGGGCATTGCGCGGACACGGCGCCTGGGTGTCCGAGGGCGATCAGGCGCGCGCCCTCTCAGTGAGCAATGTTTCCGAACTTGATTCCGCTTCACTGTCCTTCTCTGACTCAATTGGTTGGGACGAACCAAGTCTTTCCAGGTTGATTGCCGCCACTTCGCGACAACGCGCCTACGGCGATTTTTGGTCACATTGCCTTGTTGCCGAAGGGGCCGTGGACATTGCGTCAGAACCCACACTTGAACTTTATGATTATGCGGCGCTGGTACCGATTGTCCTTGAATCAGGCGGGAAAATCACGGATTTCTCCGGACGCGATCTTCCAATTCGCGATTCCAACACCCAGCCCAGTGTCCTCTCCACAAATGGCCACCTTCATCAATCTGTCATTAAATTCCTCAATAACTAGACACAGTGACATAAATGGGTTCACACTGATATTGATAAGCCCATGATCTAGATAAGCCTATGATCTAGGAGGACCGCATGAAACTCTCCGCGATATTGGCCAGCAAAGGCTCCAACGTTGTCACGATCGACCCAACAGCATCTTTACGGGAACTGCTCTTAGAGCTCACCAGACATAATGTGGGCGCTCTCGTGGTGTCTACCGATGGAAATTCAATTTCCGGAATCGTCTCCGAACGCGACCTTGTTCACGCATTCGCCAGTCATCCCGATCCGTATTCACTTGCCGTTTCTGAAATCATGACCAGCGAAGTCTTTGTTGCTCCACTCGAAGCACATGTAGACGAACTCATGCAAATAATGACCGACCGAAGATTTCGCCATGTGCCAGTCACCGATGACGCCGGATCACTACTCGGAATTGTCAGTATTGGCGACATTGTTAAGTCGCGACTTGGTGAACTCGAAAGCGAAAGAGAAGCACTCATGGGTTACATCACTCACGGAGGCTGACCCGTAATGCCACTCCTCCACGAGGTCTGATCGTGACAAGTGGGTCGCTCTGCGGAATCTGGCCACCTTCGGGATAGCGCACGGTGAATTTCGCAATCAGCGTTGCTAGCAGCAGCACGCCCTCCACGTACGCGAAATCCTTGCCGATGCACTGCCGCAGACCCGCCCCAAATGGAATGAATGATTCTCTCGGGTACTTACCGAGAAAGCGCACTGGGTCAAAAGTCTTAGGAGCGTCCCACACCTGTGGATTTTGGTGAAGCAACGCTGGACTGAGAATAATCAGCGCGCCTGCTGGAATTGCGTGACCATCAATTGAATCCGAAGCAAGTGCTTTTCGAGTGATGAGCCAGGCCGGCGGATACACCCGTAAAATTTCATCGTAGAACGCTCGGATCCGCGGCAAATTTTCCACAGCCATAGCACCGGTTACCTGAGCATGGTCAACTTCCAGTGCAAGTTCTGCTTGTAATGCAGGATCAGCCGCCAGCACCGCCCAGGCCCACGAAAGCGCGCTGGCAACCGTTTCATGTCCGGCGACAATAAACGTGACGATTTCATCGCGAATCTGTCGGGCCGTGAGTTTGTTCCCATGTTGATCTGTTGCGCGTGCTAACAAATCAATCATGTTGGGTGTATCGGTAGCCAGGTGAGTCGTATCATTTGAGCGCTGTCTGAGCATGCTTCGCACCGCTTGATCCAATGTGTTCACACTGCGCTGCAACTTGCGATTAGCCGGCGTGGGGATCCAACTCGGTGGGGTAATGGGAACCCTCGCTCGAGCAATCACCACCTCGAGTGCGGAAAGGGTGGCATCGGTAATCACGTGAGAGTTCGTGGCGAGATTGGCTCCAAAAAGGAACTTGCCCACCACTTCCAGTGCTCCAGCTAACATGAATTGATCAACATCAATGACGGCATCTCGGGGAATTTTTCTCCATTGATCCACCAGCCCCTCGGTCACCGATTCGGTGATAGGAACCAACTCGGTTAAAAGCGCTTGATGAAATGCTGGCTGAATAAGTGGTCTGGTTCGCTGCCATATATCCGTATCAGCAGTGAGGAGCCCCTCGCCCGTCACCAGAGATAGTGCTCGGTACTGGATAGTGGATTTACCGTAATTGCGTCCATTGCTCACCAAAACCTGCCGAACGCCCTGAGGTGAGTTGATCAAATATGTGGGTGGTTTAGGAATGGGGAATTGCACAACATCGCCGTAGGCACGCCAACTTTTTTCTAAGAATGCCAACGGGTTACTGCGAATTAATGCGAAGTCCCGCAACATATCTGGTCCAAGTGGTCCTGGCGCAGTCGCGGGCGTTCCCAAAAAAGTTGTGGGGCGTTTGACTTTCATTGAGGAAGAAGCGATGGTAGCTGATAAAGAGATGGTGGCTGGTAAAGAGTCGTGCGTTGTACCAGCGTTCTACCCAATGGCTCCACCACCTGCGCAAATTGGGTGTCGGATATTCCCTGACCATGGGATGCACCCGCAGCGCGCGAGATATTTTCATCCATGAGTGTGCCACCAAGGTCATTCACTCCGGCGCGCAACAATTGCCGAGCACCTGCCGGACCCAACTTGACCCACGACGCCTGAATATTGTCAATTAGTCCGTGATACGCGATTCGACCTACGGCGTGCATGAGAACTGTCTCCCGCCAAGTGGGACCCCGACGAGACTTACGCTTCAAATAAATGGGAGCGGCCATATGCACAAATGGCAGTGGGATAAATTCCGTGAAG